>JBATNB010000195.1:0-8395 GCA_049290135.1 Rhizobiaceae bacterium | reverse complement strand
GTCCAGCTCGATCCTGACCGGGCGGGTGCGCCACCGGCGACGCGGGCGCGTCCGGCACGCGCTGGCCTACCGGTTCTGGATGCTGTCGATCGATCTCGACGAGGCGGCGCGCCTCGACACGGCGCTGAGGCTGTTCGGGCTCGACCGCGCGGGGGTCTTTTCGCTCAGGTCGTCCGACTACGGGCCGCAGGGTCCGGGACCACTCAAGGCGCGGATCGTCGAAGCGCTGCGCGAACACGGTTTTTCCGGCGCCGGGCCGGTCCGGCTGCTCACGGTGCCGCGAATTCTCGGCCACGCCTTCAATCCGATCTCGGTTTTCCTGTGCCATGACGCCGCCGGCGGCCTCGAGGCGACGATCTACGAGGTGCACAACACGTTCGGCGAACGCCATTCCTACCTCATCGCCGCGGGGAAGGGGCGGGTGGCGCAGGAGGCGACGAAGGACTTCCATGTCTCGCCCTTCCTGCCCGGAGCCATGCGCTACCGGTTCCTGCTCGATACCGGGCGGGAGCATTTCCGGCTGGTGATCCTTGATTATCAGGGCGACGAACTGGTCCTGACCGCCACGCTCGATCTGAAGGCGGAGCCACTGGGCGATTTCGCGCTGGCGCGACGGTTTCTGGCCAACCCCTTGTTCTCCTTGAAGATCATCGCCGGCATCCACTGGGAGGCATTGAAGCTGTGGATCAAGGGCGCGTCGGTCACGCCGCATGTGCCGGATCCGGCGCACCGCTTCAGCCGGGGAGAGGCGATTTCTCCACACCTGTGACGTCACGGCATTTGAAATCAAAGCGGAAATCGGCGACAATTACGTGAACGTAAAGGTGAAAGGGAGTCGCCATGGCCTTCGATTTCGTCATCGTGGGCGGCGGTTCGGCCGGCGCCACGCTCGCCGCGCGCCTGTCCGAGGATCAAGCCGTCAGCGTCTGCCTGCTTGAAGCCGGCGGCGAAGGTAAGGATGTGCTGGTGCGGGCACCCGCCGGGGTGGCGGCGCTGCTTCCGGGCCGGCCGAAGATCAACAACTGGGCCTTCCACACCACGCCGCAGGCCGCGCTTGACGGGCGCCGCGGGTTCCAGCCGCGCGGGCGGGCGCTGGGCGGGTCCTCGGCCATCAATGCGATGCTCTATGTGCGCGGCCACCCGGACGATTACGACGAATGGGCCGAGCAGGGCTGCGAGGGCTGGGGCTGGGACGATGTGCGGCCCTATTTCCTGCGCTCCGAAAACAACCAGCGCGGCGTCGACCGGCATCATGCCACCGGCGGTCCGCTGCAGGTCGGCAACCAGCGTAGCCCGCATCCGATCTCCCATGCGTTCGTCGACGCGGCGGCGGAATGCCAGCATCCGCGCCGGGAGGATTTCAACGACGGCGTCCAGCACGGGGCGGGGCTCTACCAGGTGACGCAGTTCTTCTCCGGGCCGAAGGCAGGGGAGCGCTGCTCGGCGGCGGCGGCATACCTGCATCCGGTGATGGGTCGGCCGAACCTGACGGTCATCACCGGCGCGCATGCGACGCGCATCCGTTTCGACGGACGCCGTGCGACCGGCGTGGCCTACCGGTCGGGCGGACGCGAGGGGTTCGCCGAAGCGCGGCGCGAGGTCATCCTGTCGGCCGGCGCGTTCCAGTCGCCGCAATTGCTGATGCTGTCGGGCGTCGGGCCGGAAGACGAACTCAGGCGCCACGGGATTCCGGTGGTCGCCGCGCTTGAAGGCGTCGGGCGCAACCTGCGCGACCATCTGGATTTCATCCTGCTTCACCGGTCCGACGATACCGACCTGCTTGGCCTCAGCCTCACCGGCGCGGCCAACATCGTGCGCTGGGCGCGGCGCTGGCGGAAGGACGGCACCGGCGGGCTCGCATCGCCAGGCGCCGAGGCCGGAGCCTTCCTCAAGACCGATCCGGCGCTCGACAAGCCGGACGTGCAACTGCACTTCGTCATCGGCCTGGTCGACGACCACATGCGGCGGCTGCACCTGGGGCATGGGTTCTCTTGCCATGTCTGCGTGCTGCGGCCGCACTCGGTCGGCGCGGTGCGGCTTGCCGGCGCCGATCCGTTCGCAGCGCCGGAAATCGATCCGGCCTATCTGTCGGATCGCCGCGACCTCGACACGCTGGTCAAGGGCATCAGGCTGACGCAGCGCATCCTGCAGTCGCCGTCGCTGGCGCCATGGCGGCGCGAGGAGATCTACACGCGTCCCGACATGAGCGAGGACGAAATCGTCCGCCACATCCGCGCCCGCGCCGACACGATCTACCATCCGATCGGAACCTGCCGCATGGGCCATGATGACTTGGCCGTGGTCGACACCGAACTGAAGGTGCACGGGTTGGAGAATGTCCGCGTGGTCGATGCCTCGATCATGCCGACTCTGATCGGCGGCAATACCAATGCGCCCGCCATCATGATCGCCGAGAAAGCCGCCGACATCATCGCCGGGCGGCGTGCGATGGCGACCGCGGCGTGATCGGAGCGGGAGCGCCGTTGCGCCTCGCCTGGGATCGCGGCGAGGCGAAAGTCACGCCGTTATCGGCGGCAATCCACCACCTGGTCCTGCGGATCGCGGACGGGCGGAGCGTCATGCCGCTCGCCGAGGCACCGTGGCACGACGACGAGGCGACGGTCGGCGACGTGTCGATCGCGGCGCATCTGCGTCATCTCGGCGGGGAATGGCCGTGCGTGCCGTTCGGGCGGACGACGGTCGATCCGGTGACGCACGGCTTCGGCACCGACCATCACTGGACAATCGTCGACCAGCAGCCGGGCGCGGTGACCCTTGCCATCGACTATCCGGATGCCCATCCGGTGGCGCGGCTGACGCGCACGATCGCCGGCGTGGCGGGCGTGGCGCGCGTGGCGTTCACGCTGACGGTCGAGACGCGCACGGCCTGCCTACTGCCCATCGGCCTGCATCCGATCGCCCGCCTGCCGGACGGCGACATGGCGCTGGAATGCAAGGCAAGCCATGGCGAGACATTCCCGGTCGTCTTCGAGGCCGGGATTTCGCGCCTGGCCGCGGGCCGGCGGTTCGCCGACACGTCATCACTGCCGCTTGCCGGCGGGGGCTCGATCTCGCTTGGCGAACTGGCGCGACTACGCACCGAGGAGGCGTTGCAACTGTTCGGCGTCGATGGCCATGCGACGCTGCGCTGCCCGGCGGCGGGCTACAGGCTGATCCTCGACTGGGACGCATCGCACTTCCCGACCCTGCTCCTGTGGCTTTCGGCCGGCGGGCGCACGGCGAAACCGTGGAGCGGCCGCTTTCGCGGGCTCGGGATCGAGCCTCTTGACGCGACGTTCGAAGCGCGCGACGGCTCAGGTGCGATCATCGGAGGGCGCCAGTTCGCCGCCGGCGAACGCTGGACCACCTGCTACTCCATCGGCGCGGACGCCGAGTGCTGAGGGACCGATCCGCATGAAACGCTCTACCGTAAACAGCATCATCGGCGAGGCCGACGCCTTCATCCGCTCCTTCGGCTACCGTCTGCCGCCGTTCGCCTACTGGGCGCCGGACGAGATGGTGCGCCGGCGCGCCGAAATCGGCGGCGTGATCGACGCCCGGCTCGGCTGGGACATCACCGACTACGGCCAGGGTCGGTTCGACGAACTCGGCCTGTTCCTGTTCACGGTGCGCAACGGCAACCAGGCCGACCTGAAGACCGGCCGCGGCATGCTCTATGCCGAGAAGATCATGATCTCGCGCCGGAACCAGCTGTCGCCGATGCATCGGCATTACATGAAGGCCGAGGACATCATCAACCGGGGTGGCGGCACGCTGGTGCTGGAGCTGTTCATGCCGGGCGAAGATGGCACGATCGATGATCGTGCCGAGGTGCGCGTGCCCGTCGACGGGGTGATCCGCACGCTGCCGGCGGGCGGGCTGCTCAAGCTCGATCCCGGCGAGAGCGTCACCCTGCTGCCCGGCGTATGGCACGCCTTCTGGGGCGAGGGCGACGACGTGCTCATCGGCGAGGTTTCGACGGTCAACGACGACGTCACCGACAATTGGTTCCGTGAGCCGATCGGCCGGTTTTCCTCCATCGAGGAGGATGTCGCACCCGAGCATCTGCTGGTCTCGGACTATGCCGCGCGCCTTGGCTGAGCGTCAGGGCGCCAGACACATCGCCATCGCCTCGGCCAGGCTGCGGATGACCGTGCCGTAGAGCGCCGGTCCGGGCTCGACCCGGGCGCCCAGCGGATCAAGCACGCCGGTGCGAACGCCCGAGTCGCCGGCGATCACCGCCACCAGCTTGGGGTCGAACTGCGGTTCGGAGAACACACACCGCGCCCCGGTCTGCTTCACCTTGGCAACAAGTTCGGACAGCCGGGCCGCACCCGGCGCGATTTCCGGATTGATCGTGATCGACCCGGCGGCGGTCAGGCCGAAACGGTTCTCGAAATAGTGGTAGGCATCGTGGAAGACGATGAACGGCCGGCCGCGCGACTGTGCCAGCCGGATCGCCACCTCGGCCTCCAGTGCTGTCAGCTCGCTCTGCAGCGTGGCGGCGTTTCCGGCGTATCGGGTGGCGTTTTCCGGATCCGCGGCCGCAAGCAGCCGGGCGATCTCGCCGGCCATGATTCCAGCGTTGCGCGGGTCCAGCCAGATATGGGAATCGAGCTCGTCCTCGCCGGCATGCGCATCGTCATGTCCGGCTTCGGTGCCGTGTCCCTCGTCGTCGTGGACATGCGCTTCGAACGCGCCGCCCTCGCGCGGTGGGAGCAGGACAAGGCCGGCGGTTTCCGCCAGATCGACCTTGATGGCGCCGGTGGCGAGGCTTTCGAGCGGCTTGTCGAGGAATGTCTCCAGGCCGTGACCGATCCGCAGCACGATGTCGGCCCTTTCCAGCATTGCCGCCTGCGATGGCTTCAAAGCGAAATCGTGCGGGGAGGCTGCGCCATCGACGATGAGTGCCGGGGTTCCGACGCCATCCATGATCCGCGCGACGAGCGAGTGCAGCGGCTTGATGGACACGACCACATCGGGGGAGGCGGCAATAGCAGGGGTGGTGGCAAGAAATGCAGCGAGCGCGGTTCGGATCATGTGGCGAGCCATGGCGAATCTCCGGTTCGTATGTTATACTGTAACGGTGTTATGTTATAACGTCACCCTTTCGGGTTGGCAAGTGGCAGGCAGTTTCCGATGACCGATCCCGACCCACCCTTGATCCGCCTGTCCGGCGCCGGCGTGAAACGCGACGGGCGGTGGCTTGTGCGCGGCGTCGATCTGGCGCTTTCGCGCGGCGAGATCGTCACGCTGATCGGGCCGAACGGATCGGGAAAGACGACAACGGCGCGCATGGCGCTGGGCATTCTGGCGCCGGACGAGGGTGCGCGTTCGGCCCGGCCCGGACTGCGGATCGGCTACGTGCCGCAGAAATTCGCTGTCGATCCGTTCCTGCCGCTGCCGGTGTCGCGGTTCATGCGACTGACGGCGCCCTTGCCCGACCAAGCGCTTGCGCAGGCGTTGGAACGGGCGGGGGTTGCCGGGCTGGCAGACGCGCAGGTGCGCGATCTTTCCGGTGGAGAGTTCCAGCGCGTGGCGCTGGCGCGCGCCATTGCCTCAAGACCGGACCTGCTCGTGCTCGATGAACCGGTGCAAGGGGTCGACGTTGCAGGCGAAACAGCGCTTTACAGCCTGATTGCGTCGTTGCGCCGGGACCTCGGTTGCGCCGTGCTGCTGGTTTCCCACGACCTGCATTTCGTCATGGCCGCCACCGACCATGTCATCTGCCTCAACGGTCACATCTGCTGCGAAGGCAGTCCCCAGGCCGTCTCGGCGACCGATGCCTACCGCCGGCTATTCGGCGAACGGGGCGCGGGCGTGCTCGCCGTCTATGAGCATCATCACGATCACACGCACCTGCCGGACGGGCGGGTACGGCACGCCGACGGCTCGGTGACGGCGCATTGCCATCCCGACGACGGTCATCACCATGGCGAAGCCGGCACAAACCATGGCCACGCAGGGGGAGGTCACAAGGGCGATGCTTGACGATTTCTTCGTGCGCGCGCTGCTCGCCGGCGCCGGGGTCGCGGCGGTGGCCGGTCCGCTTGGTTGCTTCATCGTCTGGCGGCGCGCGGCGTTCTTCGGCGACATGCTCGGCCATGCCGCGTTGCTCGGCGTGGCGCTGTCGATCCTTCTGCAGGTGAGCGTGACGGCCGGGGTGTTCGTCATCGCGGTCGCCGCGGCGCTGGCGCTCGTCAGGCTCATGGACGCCGGCGCGCACACCTCCGATACGCTGCTCGGCATCCTGTCGCACGGGTCGCTGGCGCTGGGTCTTCTGGTCCTTTCGGTCGCAGGCGGTGTCCAGGTGGACCTGCAAGGGCTGCTGTTCGGCGACATCCTGGCGGTCGGGACGGGTGATCTGGCGCTCATCTGGGGCGGCGGCGCGGTCGTGCTGGCCGTCGTGGCGCTGTTCTGGCGGACGCTGTTTGCCGCCTCCGTCAGTCCGGAGATCGCGGCCGCGGAAGGCCTGAAGCCCAAACGCGCCGAGCTGGCGTTCACGCTGATACTCGCCGCCTTCGTCGCGGTGGCAATGAAGATCGTCGGCGTGCTGCTCATCACCGCGCTGATGGTGATGCCGGCGGCCGCGGCGCGCCGGTTCGTGTCCGGCCCGGAGGCGATGGCGCTTCTGGCCTCGGTGTTCGGCATCGCGGCCTCGGTCGGCGGCCTGTTCGGGTCGCTGCGGTTCGACACGCCGAGCGGCCCGAGCATCGTTGCCGCCGCGTTCCTGATCTTTGCCGTGTCGATCTCGCCGCTGGCGGGATTTCGTTCCGCTTTCCGTCGAGGGCCCCGAGATGAACCATGACAGCGCCCACGTCCTGACCCGCAACCAGGAGATGGTTCGTTCCGCGCTCTCCGACGCGGAAAAGCCGCTCAGCGCCTACGAGATCCTCGACCGGCTGCGCGCCGACGGTTTCCGCGCGCCGCCGCAGGTGTACCGGGCGCTTGACCGGCTGGTCGCGCTCGGGCTGGCGCACCGGCTGGAAAGCCTCAATGCCTATGTGGCCTGCCGCCATTCCTGCCATGCGGCACACGAGGATGCGGTCTTCGCCATCTGCGACCGGTGCGGGGAGGTTGCCGAACTCGAGGACAAGCACCTGGCCGCCGATATCGGCGCGCTTGCCGATCGCGCCGGCTTTGCGCTGAAGGCTGCGAGCGTGGAGTTGCGCGGCCGCTGCAAGGATTGCCAGGACGCATAAGCGGCGTGCCGCCCCGTCCTGGGTTCAGCCGGCCAGCAGTCTTGCCATCCGCAGGACGGACAGCGCATAGCCCTGGACGCCGTAGCCGGCGATCACGCCGTCGGCGCGCAGCGACACGTAGGAATGGTGCCGGAAACTCTCGCGCTTGTGCACATTGGAGACGTGAACCTCCAGAACCGGTCCCTCGAAGGCGTGCAGCGCGTCGAGGATCGCGATGGAGGTGTGGGTGAATGCGCCCGGATTGATGATGATGCCGGCGGCCTGTTCGCGCGCCTCATGGATCCAGTCGATGATCTGGTGTTCGGCGTTCGACTGCAGGAGCCGGATTTCGATGCCGTGCGGCGCGGCGGTTTCCCGGCACTGCGCCGCGACGTCATCCAGCGTCTCGTGCCCGTACACGTCCGGCTGGCGCTTGCCGAGCAGGTTCAGGTTCGGGCCATTGAGGACGTAGACGATTCTGTTCATTGCAGTCTCCGGGTGGGCGCGGCGGGGCCTCCTGCAAAACCCTGCATCGCGATCCGTTGCCGAAGCAACGTCCTACGGCCAGGAGAATTTCACCGTGTCACGCGCCCGCTTCTTCCTAGGGGTGGCGGTCGGGAAATTCAACCGCAATGTCAGCCGATCACCTCGAAGAGATCGACATCGACCATGCCGTGGTCGGTGATCTTCAGGTGCGGGATCACCGGCAGCGCGAGGAAGGCCAACTGCAGGAACGGTTCCTCCAGCGTAACGCCGAGATCGCGCGCGGCGCGGCGCAGCACGACGAGATCGTCGCGGACCTCCTCGAAGCTTTTCAGGCTCATGAGGCCGGCGACCGGCAAGGCGACTTCGGCGAGGATCACCCCGTCGGCGGCGACGACGAACCCGCCTTCGATGTCGCGCAGCCGGTTGGCGGCGAGCGCCATGGCGGCGTCGTCGGTTCCGACAACGGCGATGTTGTGGTGGTCATGGCAGACGGTCGAGGCGATGGCGCCGCGCCGGATCCCGAAGCCGCGCACGAAGCCGACCGCGATGTTGCCGTTCCTGCCGTGTCGTTCGGCGACGGCGATCTTGGCGAGGTCGCGCGCCGGGTCGGCCTGCTTGGCGCCGCCGGTGACGGGCATCGCCTCGATCAGGTGGCGGGTGATGATCTTGCCGGGCTCGATGCCGATGACATGGGTTTCTTCGGCGTTGGCCGCGGCGCGCAGCTGCGC
>JBATNB010000194.1:0-1593 GCA_049290135.1 Rhizobiaceae bacterium | reverse complement strand
CCGCCATGTAGGCGTCGCCGATGGTCTTGATGGTCTCGAAGCGGTGCGCGGCGGTCAGCCGGTCGAACCGGCCAAACAGCGTGTCGAGGAATTCCAGCACCCCGGCCGGCGGCAGCCCGGCCGATTGGGCGCTGAACGACACCACGTCGGCAATGAGGATGGTCGCGGCGGGTAGCGCCTCCGCCACCGCGCGGTCGGGCGCGGCTTTCAGCCTCTCCGCCACGCGACGCGGCAGGATGCCGAACAGCAGGGCCTCGGACCGCTGGTGCTCGCGCTCCAGCGCGTCCTCGGCGCGCCCGGCCTCGAGAAAGGCATACAGGACCGTCGCGAACACCAGCAGGAACGCGAACGGCGCCGACAACGCGAACATCATGTCGGTAAAGCCCGGCGACACGACGATGAACGGGGCAGGGCCGATGAAGACACGCTCGGCCACCACGAAGCCGGCAAGCGAGGTGAATGCGATCAGCGCCGAATAGCGCAGCTTGTCGGCGCCGCAGACCAGCATCGATGCCGCCGCGCCGGGCAGGAAGTAGTAGTGCAGGCCGCTCTCCCGCCCGAAATACCAGGTGTAGAGAAGAGCGAACACCACCCAGACCAGCGACAGGTAGATGGCCGAGGCATAGGGCCCGGCGCGGTTCCACAGCGGCGTGATGGCATAGAGCGCGACCTGCGGCGACAGCGTGACGATGGGGATCCACAGGCCGCGCCAGTCATGCACGCCGTAAAGCACGATGTAGGGGATCGTCATCAGCGCCACCATCAGCGACAGGATGTTGATGACTGCCAGCCGCCGCGCCGTTCGCGGCGCATGGCCGCTGGCGCCGATCGCGGCCCAGAACATGATGAAGCGCGCCGGCAGTCCGTCGGTGTCGCGTGGTTGGCCCAGCATGAGGGACCCTGATCTCAGCCTGCCCCGGCGGCGCGACCATGGCACAGGCCGGCGGCCCGGCCAATGCCCGTCGTTCACAATAGCCGGATCGACGCGCGCCGGGCGAAGTCTCAGTGGTCGGGCTTGGCGGCGAGCTTGTCGATGAACGCCAGCAGCAGGGCGGAAATGACGAACGCGATGTGGATGATCGTGTACCACATCAGCTTGTCGTTGGCGTATTCGCTGGCCTTGAGGAACACCTGGAGCAGGTGGATCGACGAGATCAGCACGATCGTCGCGGCGACCTTGATCTTGAGCGAGCCGGCATCGATCTTGCCGAGCCAGTGCACTTCCGCGCCGGCCTCGTCCTCGAACCGCGACACGAAGTTCTCGTAGCCCGAGATGATCACCATGACGACGAGGCTGGCCACCAGCGCCGCGTCGATGAGGCCGAGCAGCCGCAGGATCGCCGAGGCGTCGTCGAGCGTCAGCACATTCATGACGAACTCGGCCAGCTTGCCGGCGAACGCCACCACATAGACGATCAGCGCCGCCAGCAGCCCGAGGTAGAAGGCGACCAGCAGCCAGCGCGACGCCAGGATGATGTTTTCGACGGCGATCTCGAGGCGCTTCATGGCGGGCTCCGCATGCCGGCCCGTCGCCGGTCGGCTGTTTCGGCGCGGAAACTGGCAAAACGCCACGGCCAAGGCAAGGCGCCGCGC
>JBATNB010000193.1:0-2812 GCA_049290135.1 Rhizobiaceae bacterium | reverse complement strand
TCGCCTTCGGGACGCGCGCCCTCGGGACGCGGGCGGAACGGCTTGCGATCGCCTTCCGGACGCGCGCCTTCGGGACGCGGGCGGAACGGCTTGCGTTCCCCGGTCCCAGCGTCCTCGGACCGCTGACGATAGGGCTTGCGATCGCCTTCCGGACGCGCGCCTTCGGGACGCGGACGGAACGGCTTGCGTTCCCCGGCATCTTCGGACCGCTGACGATAAGGCTTGCGGTCACCTTCCGGACGGGCGCCCTCTGGACGCGGACGGAACGGCTTGCGATCGCCGGCATCTTCGGACTGCTGGCGATACGGCTTGCGGTCACCTTCCGGACGCGCGCCCTCTGGACGCGGACGGAACGGCTTGCGTTCCCCGGTCCCGGTGTCCTCGGACCGTTGACGATAGGGCTTGCGATCGCCTTCGGCGCGCGCGCCTTCGGGACGCGGACGGAACGGCTTCTTCGGACGTTCGCCTCCCGGACGATCCCCGCGGCGCGCCGGACCGTCGCCCGACGGTTTGCGCGGGCCTTTACCGCCCGGCCCCCGAGGAGCGCGAGGCTTGCGTGGTTCGTCGTCGGATGCCATGGACTTCGCCTTTCGCGCGGTTCCCTATCAAAGCGGACGGGCCGGCGTAAGGGGAATTCGCGCCGGGGCCCGAACGATGGTGAAAACGACCCCCACTCCGATGGACGCGGCCTTCGATGCGGCGGAGGCGTCCGCGGCGCGCGGCGAGGTGCCCGTCGGCGCCACGCTGGTCATCGGCGGCGTCATCGTGGCGACATCCGGCAACCGCATGCGCGAACTGTCCGATCCGACCGCGCATGCCGAAATCCTTGCCATCCGCGCGGCCTGCGCGGCGACCGGTTCCGACCGCCTGCCCGATGCCGACCTCTACGTCACGCTCGAGCCCTGCACCATGTGCGCGGCGGCGATCTCCTTCGCCCGCATCCGGCGGCTCTACTATGGCGCGCCCGATGCGAAGGCCGGCGCGGTGGATCATGGCGTCCGCTTTTTCGCCTCGCCCGCCTGCCACCACGTGCCGGATGTCTATTCCGGCATCGGCGAAGACCGCGCCGGCGACCTGATGAAGCGGTTTTTCCGCGCCCGGCGCTGACCCGGCGCCGCCTCAGGCCGCGTCGAGCGCGGCATCGGCCTTGTAGAGCACCTCGTAGTGGCGGCGTTGCCGGGCAATGGCCACCATCGTGTTGCGCAGGAGGATCGCCACCGTCACCGGGCCGACGCCGCCTGGAACCGGCGTGATCCATGCGGCGACCTCGGCGGCGGCTTCGGTGTCGACATCGCCGCACAGCCGCGTGCCGCCCTCGCCGTCCGGTTCGGCATTGATGCCGATGTCGATCACCGCCGCGCCGGGCTTGATCATGTCGGCGCGGATGAGGCGCGGCTTGCCGACGGCGACGAACAGCGCATCGGCGCGCCTTGCGTGCGCGGCCACCGAGCGCGTCATGTGGTGGCACACCGTCACCGTCGCGCCCTCGCTCATCAGGAGGAAGGCGATCGGCTTGCCGACGATCTCGGAATGGCCGACGACCACCACCTCCAGGCCCCTGATGTCGAGCCCGGTCGCCTTGAGCAGTTCGACCGAGGCCGCGGCGGTGCAGGGCGCCAGATCGAGCTCATTGTAGACGATGTTGCCGATCGAGGCGGGATGCATGCCCTCCACGTCCTTCAACGGGTGGATGGCGCGCTGCAGGGCGCGGATCGACACATGCGCCGGCACGGGACGCTGGATGATGATGCCGGTGACGCGCGGGTCGGCGTTGAGGACGCGGATCGCCGCCTCGATCTCGCCGGTCGTGGCGGCGGACGGAAACGCGCGCTCCTCGAACTCGATGGCGGCCAGCCCTGCCTTGCGCTTCTGGTTGCGCACATAGACGGCCACGGCGTCGGTGTCGCCGACGGTGATCGACACGAGCTTCGGCACCCAGCCGTCCGCCGCCGCGGCCAGCGCCCGCTCGCGCACCTCCGCGATGATCCGGTCGGCGATGGGCGCGCCCTTGAGGAAGCGCGGATTGTCGATGTTCATGCGGGTCTCGCTGCGGTGTCGGGCGGCTCGCACCTGGCATGCGCCTTTGCCCGGATACCAACAGCCCTCCTGTGTTGACCAGTGTCGGGTAGCCCGCACCTAGCACGCGCCTTTGCCCGGGCAAGGACGCAATGCGAAGCGGAATCCGACATCAGCGACATGAAAAAGGGGATGACGCCGTTCGCGCCATCCCCCTTTTTCGGGCGGACCGTTCCGATCGGCCCCGCCCTGCCCCCCTCCGGGATTCTCACATGACGACGACCGTCGTCCCGACCTTCACCCGCTCGTAGAGATCGGTGACATCCTCGTTGCGCATGCGGATGCAGCCCGAGGACACGTTCTGGCCGATGGTCCAGGGCGCGTTGGTGCCGTGGATGCGGTAAAGCGTCGAGCCGAGATACATGGCGCGCGCGCCGAGCGGATTTTCCACGCCGCCGGGCATGTGGACGGGAAGGATGCGGCCCTTGGCGCGTTCCCGCGCGATCATCTCCGCCGGCGGGCGCCAGTCCGGCCATTCGGCCTTGCGGCTGATCTTCTGCGTACCGGTCCACAGGAACCCTTCCTTGCCGACGCCGACGCCGTAGCGGCGCGCCGTGCCGCCGGCCTCCACGAAATAGAGGAATTTCGACGACGTATCGATGACGATGGTGCCGGGCTTGTGCGACCCGTCCCAGGCGACCGGCTGCGGCAGGAACACCGGATCGATCTCGCGCTTCGGGGCGGCCGGGGCCGGCGAGATGACGGCGGCGGTACGCAGCGACGACGGCGCGGCGCG
>JBATNB010000192.1:0-6587 GCA_049290135.1 Rhizobiaceae bacterium | reverse complement strand
GGGCAGGGCGGACCGGCGCGGGGCCGGGCTCGGCCGAACCGCGCGGCTCCTCCTTGCCGGAGACGATCTTCAGCGAGGCGCCGCGGGTCAGCCCCTTGGACACCGGCACCGCCTTGCCCTCCGAAATGCCCTTGCCGAGCGCGGTGTTGGAGAAGTCCGACTGGTCGACGTGGCTGAGGTCGTGGCGGGCGAGATAGGAGACGGCCAGTTCGCGGAACACGTAGTCGAGGATCGAGGTGGCGTTCTTGATGGCGTCGTTGCCCTGGACCATGCCGGCGGGCTCGAACTTGGTGAAGGTGAAGGCCTCGACATATTCCTCCAGCGGCACGCCATATTGCAGGCCGAGCGAGATGGCGATGGCGAAATTGTTCATCATGGCGCGGAAGGCAGCCCCTTCCTTGTGCATGTCGATGAAGATCTCGCCGAGGCGGCCATCGTCGAACTCGCCGGTGCGCAGATAGACCTTGTGGCCGCCGACAACGGCCTTCTGGGTGTAGCCCTTGCGGCGGTTCGGCAGCTTCTCGCGGTCGCGCACCACCTTTTCGACGATGCGCTCGACGATGCGCTCGGCAACGGCCTGGGCGCGCGCGGCGGCCGGCATGGCGACCAGTTCCTCAACCGCCTCGTCATCGTCCTCGTCGGCGATGAGGGCGGAGTTGAGCGGCTGCGACAGCTTGGAGCCGTCGCGGTAGAGCGCGTTGGCCTTGAGCCCGAGCTTCCACGACAGCAGATAGGCGGACTTGCAGTCCTCCACCGTCGCCTCGTTCGGCATGTTGATGGTCTTGGAGATGGCGCCGGAGATGAAGGGCTGCGCGGCGGCCATCATGCGGATGTGGCTGTCGACGGAGAGGTAGCGCTTGCCGATCTTGCCGCAGGGATTGGCGCAATCGAACACCGGCAAATGCCCCGGCTTCAGGTGCGGCGCGCCCTCCAGCGTCATCGCCCCGCAGACATGGATGTTGGCGGCGTCGATGTCGCGGCGGGCAAAGCCGAGCGAGGGCAGCATCTCGAAGGCGGGATCGTTCAACTGCGCATCGGTGAAGCCGAGCGCGGCGCGGCAGAATTCCTCGCCGAGCGTCCATTTGTTGAAGACGAACTTGATGTCGAAGGCCGCCTTCATGGCGCCGTTCAGCGCCTCGATCTTGTCCTCGGTAAAGCCCTTGGCGCGCAGCGTCGCCGGATTGATGCCCGGCGCCTGGTTCATGTTGCCATGGCCGACGGCATAGGCCTCGATCTCGCCGATCTGGGCCTCGGAATAGCCGAGCGAGCGCAGCGCATCCGGCACGGCGCGGTTGATGATCTTGAAATAGCCGCCGCCGGCGAGCTTCTTGAACTTGACCAGCGCGAAGTCGGGCTCGATGCCGGTGGTGTCGCAATCCATGACCAGGCCGATCGTGCCGGTGGGGGCGATCACGGTGGTCTGGGCGTTGCGGTAGCCGTGCGTCTCGCCGAGCTCCAGCGCGCGGTCCCAGGCGGCGCGGGCGTGGTCGACCAGCGCCTGGTCGGGGCAGGCGGCATGGTCGAGCGGCAGCGGGCTGACGGAGAGCTGCTCGAAGCCGGCGGTTTCGCCATGGGCGGCGCGGCGGTGGTTGCGGATGACGCGCAGCATGGAATCGCGGTTGCGAGCGAAATCCGGGAAGGCGCCGAGCTCTCCGGCCATCTCGGCGGAGGTCGCGTAGCACACGCCGGTCATGATGGCGGTGAGCGCGCCGGCGAGCGCGCGGCCGGCCTCGCTGTCATAGGGCAGGCCCATGGTCATCAGCAGGCCGCCGATGTTGGCATAGCCGAGGCCGAGCGTGCGGTATTCGTAGGACAGGCGCGCGATTTCCCGGGAGGGGAACTGCGCCATCATGACGGAGATTTCCAGCACGATCGTCCACAGCCGCACGGCATGCTCGTAGGCCGCGACATCGATGCGCCCGGTGGCGCGGTCGAGGAACTGCAGCAGGTTGAGCGAGGCCAGGTTGCAGGCCGTGTCGTCGAGGAACATGTACTCCGAGCACGGGTTGGAGGCGCGGATCGGCCCGGCGGCCGGCGCGGTGTGCCAGTCGTTCATGGTGGTGTTGAAGTGCAGGCCCGGATCGGCCGAGGCCCAGGCGGCGTAGGCGATCTTCTCCCACAGGTCGCGGGCCTTCAGCGTCTTGTGGACCTTGCCGTCGATGCGGCGGATGAGGTTCCACTCGCCATCGCTTTCCACGGCGCGCAGGAAATCGTCCTTCAGCGACACGGAATTGTTGGAGTTCTGGCCGGAGACGGTGAGGTAGGCCTCCGAATCCCAGTCGGTGTCGTAGGTGTCGAAGGCGATGGAGGTGTAGCCCTGGCGCGCGAACTGGATGACGCGGCGGATGTAATTCTCCGGCACCTGGCTCTTCTTGGCCGCCTTGATCTCGCGCTTTAGCGCCGTGTTGACGGCGGGGTCGAAGCAGTCGTCGTCATGGCCTTCGCAATTGACGCAGGCCTTCATGATGGCGGTCAGGTGCAGGCGCACGATGCGCGAGCCGGTGACGAGGGCGGCGACCTTCTGCTCCTCCTTCACCTTCCAGTCGACATAGGCCTCGATGTCGGGATGGTCGGCGTCGACCACCACCATCTTGGCGGCGCGGCGCGTGGTGCCGCCCGACTTGATGGCGCCGGCGGCGCGGTCGCCGATCTTGAGGAAGCTCATCAGGCCGGAAGACTTGCCGCCGCCCGACAGCTTCTCGCCTTCGCCGCGCAGGTGCGAGAAGTTGGAGCCGGTGCCCGAGCCGTACTTGAACAGGCGCGCCTCGCGCACCCACAGATCCATGATGCCGCCCTCGTTGACCAGATCGTCGGAGACGGACTGGATGAAGCAGGCGTGCGGCTGCGGATGCTCGTAGGAGGATTTCGACTTCACCAGCTTGCCGGTGAAGGCGTCGACGTAGAAATGGCCCTGGCTCGGGCCGTCGATGCCATAGGCCCAGTGCAGGCCGGTGTTGAACCATTGCGGCGAGTTGGGCGCGACGCGCTGGGTGGCCAGCATGTAGGCCAGCTCGTCGCGGAACGCGGAGGCGTCTTCCTCGCTGTCGAAATAGCCGCCTTTCCAGCCCCAGTAGGTCCAGGTGCCGGCCAGCCGGTCGAAGACCTGGCGCGCATCGCGCTCGCCGCCGAACCGCTCGTCCTTCGTCACATCGGCGAGGGCGGCCTCGTCGGGCTCGGAGCGCCACAGGAACGAGGGCACGTCGTTTTCCTCGACCTTGCGCAGGCGCGCCGGCACGCCGGCCTTGCGGAAATATTTCTGCGCCAGGATGTCGGCGGCGACCTGGGAGAACTGCGCCGGCACGTCGATGTCGGCGGCGCGGAAGACGACGGAGCCGTCGGGATTGCGAATCTCGCTCGTCACCTTCGCGAACGGGATGTCCGCGTAGGGCGACTGGCCGGCCTTGGTGTAGTGACGCGCAATCCGCATGGTCTCAATCCCCGTCTATATCTAGCGTTTCCGGCCGCCCCTGTCCCGGGTATTCGCCGCAACGCCCCCCAATTCCCTGTTCCCCGGCGGACTGGCCGCCGCGGACGCGATCGCGCCTGCCGCAATGACGCGGCTTCGGCATTCCCGCGCCTTTCCGGCCGCGGAACGCCTCGGGTCGCACGACCCCGCCTTCCTGATTTCAGTGATCCCGCACGAAGCGAGCGATTCACTTTATCTTGTGGCCATGATCGGGGGCAATACTAAATATAGAGTTAACAGCCCGTTTACCACAGCCGACTTCCCGAAACGCGACCGAACCGAACACACATGCCACTTGTCCGGTGGTTGCCCGCCGGCTGCGCCAAACGCTCGATACGACCTGGGAAAAAGACCGGGACTATCGCCGACCGGTCGCAGCCAGCACGCTGCTGCCCGACCATAGAAAGCGACTCGCGCCGGCCCGTCAAGGCCTCGGCCCAAACCTTTTGCCGGATACAAGATATGGTGTGCCGGGGGTGTGGAAAACGGGGAGAACGCGCGCCGGTCAGGCCGGCGCGGGCAGTTCCGGGTCGAATCCCTCGATCACAGGCACGAGGTCCGGCTCGCCGCAGGCGGCGACGGCTTCGGCCTGCGGAAACCAGTGGCGCTCGCGCTCGCACATCTCGGGCCAGATGTGGTCGGTGCGCATGACCTGGAGGGCATAGACCTCGACATGGCAGCGCCTGATGGCGCCGGAGCGCAGCACCTTGTCATAATCGTAGGTGCCGACCACGGCGGGGCGAGCGATGCCGGTGACGCCGGCTTCCTCCCAGGCCTCGCGCGCGGCGGCCTCGTTCTTCATCTCGCCGCGCTCCGACCAGCCCTTCGGGATGATCCAGCGGCCGGTGCCGCGGCTGGTGACCAGCATGACTTCGATGCCGTCGCGGCCAAGGCGCCAGGGCAGGGCCGCCACCTGGATGGCATCGCCATCGCCGCCGAACAGGCGACGGGTCCGTCCCGCCAGTTTCACTTCCGCCTTGTCGTTGCCCATGTCGACGCCGGTTGCCGGGACTTCCCTGTGGATTCGATTCGCGAGTGAGGACCGAAAAGATGACGATCAGATGAAATTCGCCGCCAGCAGGTAGGCAAGCGCGGCGATGGCGGCGGAGGCGGGGATGGTGACGATCCACGCATAGACGATGCCGGTGGCGATGTTCCAGCGCACCGCCGACACGCGCCTGGCCGCGCCGACGCCGACAATGGCGGAGGTGATGGTGTGGGTGGTGGAGACTGGGATGCCGAGCGAGGTGGCGCCGAACAGGGTGATGGCGCCGGCGGTTTCGGCGCAGGCGCCCTGCATCGGCGTCAGCCGCGTGATCTTCGAGCCCATGGTGTGCACGATGCGCCAGCCACCGAGCATCGTTCCCAGGCCCATCACGGTGTAGGACGACAGGATGGCCCAGCCGGGCACGGTGAACTCGCTGTAGAAGCCGTTCGAATAGAGCAGCACGGCGATGATTCCGGCGGTCTTCTGCGCATCGTTGGAGCCGTGGCCGAGCGAATAGAGCGCGGCGGTCACCAGCTGCAGCTTGCGGAACAGCGCATCGGCGAAGGCGGGCGAGGAGCGCACGAACAGCCACGACACCAGGAGCACCATCAGTAGCGCCAGGATGAAGCCGGTGAACGGCGAAAGCACGATGGCATAGAGCGTCTTCGACAGGCCGCCCCAGACGATGGCGGAAAACCCCGACTTGGCGACACCGGCGCCGACGATGCCGCCGACGAGCGCGTGCGAGGAGGAGGAGGGAATGCCGCCAAGCCAGGTGATGACATTCCAGGCGATGGCGCCGGCAAGCGCGCCGAATACCACGGCGTTGTCGATCAGTTCGGGCGACACGATGCCCTTGCCGATGGTGCTGGCCACATGCGCCTCGAAGACGAAGTAGGCGGCGAAGTTGAAGAACGCCGCCCAGATGACGGCGTGCAGCGGCTTGAGCACGCGGGTCGACACCACGGTGGCGATGGAATTGGCCGCGTCATGCATGCCGTTCATCAGGTCGAACAGCAGGGCGACGGCGATGAGGAAGACGATGGTGAAGGTGAGCATGTCCGCCGGCCCGCTCAAGCGTGCTCGATGACGATGCCGCTGACCGTATTGGCCACGTCCTCGAACCGGTCACCCACCTTCTCCAGGTGTTCGAAGATCTCGGCGCCGACGATCCAGGCCATCGCATCCTCGCGGGCGGGGCCTGCCAGCAGCGCCTTCAGCCCGGTGTCGTGCGAATGGTCGCTCTCGCCCTCGATGCGGATGATCTCGGCGGTCAGCGCATGCAGGCGCTGCGTGTTGCGGCCGATGTTGCGCATCAGCGGCACGGCTTCGGCGGTACGCTCGGCCATGCGCACGATCTGGTCGCCCATGGCGCGCATGTCGGGGGCGAAATCGGTCACGTCGAACAGCGCCACGGCCTTCACCGTCTTGTTCATCTGGTCGATTGCATCGTCCATCGCGGTGATGAGGTCCTTGATGTCGGAGCGGTCGAAGGGGGTGATGAACGAGCGGTGGATGGCGTCCATCACGTCCTGGATGACATGATCGGCCTCGTCCTCGTGCTTCATCACCTGCGCGGAGTTGCCGGCGACCGCGTCGCCGCCATCGAGCACGGCGCGCAGCGCCCTGGCGCCGGCGACCAGCAGCGCGGCGTGGCGCTCGAACAGGTCGAAGAAGCGCTCCTCGCGCGGCATCATCTTCTTGAAGAACTCGAACATCGCGCGCCCCGTTTCGCAGCCGGCAAAAATTTTGCCGGCAATAGCGCAATCGCCATGCCGGCGAAAGGGGCGGCGCGCGGGCTCAACAGGTTTGGACCGGTATCGGCGAATTCCGCGGCGATTGCGCCGGCGCAAGGACACGATACTGATCCGCGCCGCATGATTGCGCGTATGATGCACGGGGACGGGCTGGCGATGGACGGGTTGCCAAGGAACGGGGCGCGACTGCTGGAATGACCGATACGACCGAAGCCGCACCGGCGCCGCCGCGCCGCCGGCGTTCCTTTCCCAGGCGGTTGGCCATCGCCCTCGTCGCCGTCGCCGCGCTCGCGGGCGGCCTCATGGTCACGCGGCCATGGGCGGACCGCCCGAAGCCGGTTGTCGTGGAAATCGTCACGCCGGGACCGCTCAAGCG
>JBATNB010000191.1:0-3382 GCA_049290135.1 Rhizobiaceae bacterium | reverse complement strand
TCGACTTCCACCGGCACGATGTCGTCGGTGAAACGCCCGGCGGCGATGGCGGCCAGCGCCTTCTCGTGGCTCTGCAGGCTGAAGGCGTCCTGGTCCTCGCGGCTCACTTTGAAGTCGCGCGCCACGGCCTCGGCGGTGAGGCCCATGCCCCAGTAGTAGGTGGGGTTCACCTTGCTCACCTCGTAGTTGGGCACGATGCGCCAGCCGCCGAAGGGGATCGGGCTCATGCACTCCACGCCACCCGCCACGATCATGTCGGCCTGCCCGCTGTGGATCTTGGCCGCCGCAATGGCGATGGTCTCGCTGCCGCTGCTGCAGTAGCGGTTCACCGTCATGCCCGGCACCTTGTCGGTGTTCAGGCCCATCAGGCTGATCATGCGGCCGATGTTCAGGCCCTGCTCGGCCTCGGGCGTGGCGTTGCCCACGATCACATCGTCGATGCGGTCGCGCTCCAGCCCGGGCACCGAGCCTACCAGGTGGTGTACCACGTGCGCGGCCAGGTCATCGGGACGCGTGAAACGGAATTTGCCGCGGGGGGCTTTGCCTACGGCGGAACGGAAACCGGCGATGATGTATGCGTTCATGGGTGTTCGTGTTGCCGACTGCTCGGCGCTGATGTCGTTTGTTGAAGATGCTCGCGGAACGTTGCTTGGAACTGTTCCATGGCGGTCATGATGTCGTCGAAGGCCGGGACCGCACCGTAGAACATGTCGCGCTGCATGCCATCGTAATCCTGCTTCCATGCTTCGCGGGCGGCGCCCTGCGGAATGATGGTGAAGCCCTCACGCCGAAGCGCTGCGTAGTCCACGCCGGGATAGCGGTAGTAGATGCTGCGGTGCTCCACCACGGCAGGATACAGATCGGCTTGGGCCTTGGCCATTTCAGCGACACCCGCACGGTGCAGGAAGTAGAGGTCGAAGTAATGGCGCGAAAGCCTGAGGCGCGGACCATCGGGGCGCTGCACGAGCACCTCATGGAGCAGCAACGCTTTCTCGATCAGGGTGCGTTCAGCGTTCAATGTGCGCGCCTGAAAGAGACCGGCGCCCAATTCATCCGGGAACAGTTCATGGATGTACGCGCGGATGGGCATGTGCGCATTCGGCCACGTATCGGCCTTCGCGACGAGATCCACCTTCACATCTTCCAACAAGTATCCGCTGCTTCCGATCAGCTTCGGATAGCTGAAGGTGATCACCGTTTCGTGGTTGTCGCTATGGGGTGCGAGGCTCAGCTTCCAATCGCTCTTTGGCAGTTCTTCGGCTATTGCCGCTCGCAGTGCGGGCAGCAGCGTCGTTCCTGCCCACGCATAACAGGCCTTGGCGATCTTCTTCGCACGTTCCTTCTGCTGGCGCGGTGAGTGGTGCTGTCCAGGGATGCCATCGTCTCCGAGACCAAGCACGGTGCGGTCCACGACCAGGTCCACATCCTCCGAGAACCGTTCCGTGATCTTGTGGGCCTTGGATAAGGAGGTGCCGCCCTTGAAGGTGATGTGCGGCCCGATCTCTGGCAATGACATCACCTTGTCCAGGAAGAGGCATACATAAATGTCCTTCTCGATGCTCTCCAAGGAGAGGCCGATAGGTCCCTTCGCGCGCGCAAGCACATCGCGCTGGGCCGGCTCCGTGAGCTTGAGGTAGCGATGGATGCTCATGGCGCTTCCGCCGCCAAGCGACGCATGATGTCCGCGATCCAAACGGGTGCGATGTCCAGATCCAAGTGCAATTCCTGTTTCGCGATAGCGGGCAATTTCGAACTCAAGTTGGCGAGTTCACGGTCGCCCACTTCTTCGGAGCCCATGGCGCGCAAGCCCTGTATCACCAAGTAGTTCGTGTCGGTGCGGGCCTTCATGTACCGCGAACTGGAATGGCGCAGGATGATCTCTTGCTCACGGTCGCCGGGACGGGTTGGTCGCAAGCGGATCGTGCGCGAACGTCCATCGGTCTGAAATGCCGTGCGGGTGGGCACCTGAGTGCTCAGTCCAGTGACGTTCGCGGCATAAGCCAGTGTTGGCCGGATCCTGATACCATCGCGCCTGGCAATGGCCGCGACGATATCATGCGGTGTGGCGCTCGACTCCCCGAACATCCCGCCCAGCTCCGGGAAGAAGTACAAGCCGTTCCCGATGTTGCGCACCACCTCCTTCTTCACCAGCCGGTGCAAGGCCACGGCCACCGCCCCGCGACTCCCCAGATCACGGAAGTCGCGCGGCGTAAGCACGCTGCCCCGACCACGCTCTTCCATGCGTGCCAGTACCAGCTTTTCTACCGAGGGGCGTTTCATTGTGGCCTGTTTTGTAACACAAAGGTATACGAAAGTGTTACAAATGTTGTTTCGTGCTGAAGGTCAGCTGGTTGGGTGTGCTTGAAGGGGTCGCAGCCGGTGTTCGGCCGGCCTGCGGGGTGCAGCTTCGATCGCTCACGCGGAGTGCAAGACCATTGAGTGCGCATGTGTTCGACGGAGCGGTCATGGTTTCGTGGTTACCATTTTCATCATGTCAACTCGCTCACCGAATGTCTGCATGTGTAGCTCCAACGGCGTTGAATTGAAGAGGTCCTTGGCCATGGCTGCCTTCCGCGGATGAATGATCCGGCAACCCGGGAAATCAAATTCATCCAATGAACCCTTGAACCTCGTGAAGAGCAATTCCGAGCGGACCAAGCCAGACTCTTCGAACGTCTTGAATAGCTTTTTGACCTTCTTCAAGAGGATATAGTAATCAGTCGGTGGCAACACACAGGGAATGTGCTGTGTCCAAGTGGAAACGGTCACCACCTTCTTTTCGCCCTTAGGAAGGATGAAGAATACCTTTGGAACGAAGTAGTCATCTCCAAGGCGCTCTTGAAGTCGACTGCGATGACTGTTGAACTGATGTGCTTGAGTCGCTTTCTCTGGATCGAGATAGTTCAACTCCATTTCCTCGAAGTAGTGCGCGGAATGTCTCGCGTTCAAGGTGGACCATCCTTGATACAGCACCCCAGTTTCTGGTTTGGTTGGATTGTCCGGATTTGTACTCGACTGAGTATCCAAGACAAACAGGTCAAGGTCGCTGACCATCTTGTCTACAAAAGCGAATGCCTCAACTCCAAAGAAGTCTGGTCGAATGAAGTTCAGGTTGAACGTGAAGTGCGTGTTGTCAAAGTCTGGGAATGACTCAAAGAGATCTATCGATTCGGGGTCGGTCTCAGGTTGGTTCTGATCGAACGAGAAGTAGACCTCGGTGTCTTCGTTCTCATAGAACCACTGACTTTCCTCCGCGGCGATCGCCTTGAGCTTTGAATTCAAGTAATCGCGTACTTGGGCCGCGGTTGGCCCGGAGCCTTTCTTGCGATAGAAGTAGAGGTCGTAGCTCATTGATTCAGAGTATCAAGAGACCGTGGCTATC
>JBATNB010000190.1:0-2695 GCA_049290135.1 Rhizobiaceae bacterium | reverse complement strand
GTCCGCACCAGCTCGGAAAGGTCCGCGGCGCGCTGCACGCGCCCGGCCAGCGACGGGTTGGCGGATTCGACCAGGGCGGCGACGTCGTCAACCAGCATCGTCGCCCCCGAACGCCCGCGCGACATGGTCCGCCGCGATCTTCAGCACCAACCGTTCGTCGGTGTCCGAAAGCCCCAGGAACGGCCGGGCGGGGATGGTGACGGACTGTTTGCTGACGAAGCCGCCGGCGACGCGAAAGCGCAGCCCGCGGGCCGTCTTTGCCCGGATCGTGCCGCCGAACTGGTGGATCGCCGCGTAGACCGCTGTGGTGCCGACGGCGACACGGTCGTCACCGGCCTCGTGCGCGAATGACTTGCGAAGGTACTTACTGTCGGTCAGCGTTTTCCCGCCGTCGAACTGCGCCCGGATCGAACGGGGCCACGGGCTGCCGTCCGGCCCGGCCTCATCCTCGAACCGTTGCTGCGTGGAACCGACCAGCCGCGTCCCGATTTCGTCGAACATCGGCCGCGCCGCGCCGATCCGCGACGCTGCCTCGCCGAGCGCGGCAAGCGCCGCGTCGCTGCCCTCGATGCGCACGCTCGCGGCCATCAGATGAAGCCCTTCATGGTTCCCGGGGTGAACGGCCGCTCATCCTGGTTGGTCAGGATTTCCGCGCCGCCCGAGGCCGCCGGTTCCGCGCCGTCCGCATTGAGCGTGATCAGCCCGTTGGCAATGTCGCGCAGCTGCCTGAGCGCCGCATCGTGGTCCGCCCTGATCTTGTCGCCGACCGTCTCGCCATGCGCGTAGTAGATGGCGATGCGCTGCGCCAAATCCTTCACCAACGGCGGCGTGACCGCGAGCGGCACGGCATAGCGGCCGGCCATGAACCCGTCGATCAGCGCATCGGCGTCGGCGATGGCGCGCGAA
The DNA here is from genome assembly GCA_049290135.1 of Rhizobiaceae bacterium. GTDB lineage: Bacteria > Pseudomonadota > Alphaproteobacteria > Rhizobiales > Rhizobiaceae > JADJTR01. Next base: position 1,789 of record JBATNB010000190.1, on the reverse strand, counting down.
AACAGATCCGCGTCGATACCGGCGCCAGGCGCGTCCGCGCGGTCCGACAGCTGCGTCAGCAGTGTCGCGCCGTAGCGGGCTTCGAGATCGGCCTGGGTGCAGTAGGACACGCGCGGCTCCCTTGAAATCTCGGCCGTCTCTCCGGCCTGTCACGTCCATGCTCAGACGTTGCAGCACCCGTCCGCGCGGGGCTCGCCTCCCGAGGGCTCCCCGCCCGACCGCTTTCCAACCGGCCGAACGGCTCGACGCCCCCGTTCGCCAGGGATTCCTCAGTTCTCGACTTCCCCGGCCAATACCTCGCCCAGGCGGTCGACAATCAGCATCGGTTCGGCTTCGAGCGCCATGATCTGCGTTTCGGAAAACGCGCCGGGTTTGTGAACGACCGGCTTGTCGGGGTGCTCCATGCCGCAGCGGCGGAAGCCCGCCTGCCTGGACGTGATGCGAACCGAACCGGCGGGCGTTTCGGTATTCTTCGGGGTCTTGGCCATCTGGCTCTCCAAATTGTTGGTCCGGGTCTTGCGGAAAGGGCGGCGGGCGCCTTTTGCGAAAGACCCGCCTGCCTGCCCGGCAGGCGGGGTTTCTCATCAGGTCAGGCCAGCCACGGCACAACGATGACCTTGGCTGTACCTTTCCAGACGTTGGTAGCGCCGGCGGCATCGCGCTCGGAATTGACGATTTCGAGCGCGGCGCCTTCGAGCGACGGCCCGACGACGAGTGTGTCGGGCACAACGCCGATCGGCCGGGCGTAATCGCCCTTCATTCCCATGAGCGCGGCGCGGGCGGTGGCATAGTTCGCCTTGCTCAGCGCCTGCTTGGAACCCCAGCACCACTGCCAGAAGCCGAAGCCGGCCGCCCAGCGCCCGTCGGCACCGTAAAGGAACTGCTTGTTCATGAAGACGTTGGTGTCGGTCTCCCGGTCGAGCGAGACGAATTGCGCCTCCTTGCGCACCTGCAGGATCAGCGGCTTGATCGGCTGCTTGGAGTCGAACAGGAACCAGGGCGCGCCGGCGCCGCCATCGGTGTTGGCGACCGAGGTGACGGTGCCATTCTCGTCCAGCACCGGATGGTCGGTATCGAAATAGTACTGCTTGTCGTAGCAGGGCGTGGAGAAGCCTGCCTTGAGCAGCGCGAAGACCAGCATGTCCTTGGCCGAACCGACCGCGCGACCCATGGCGGCGAAACGCGGACCGTAAACGCCGAGATTGTCGTCCTCGATCGAATTGCGGTCGACGCCGACCGTTTCTTCAAAATCGTCATTGGCGAGTTCGTAGTTGTATTCGGCGAGCTGGTTGACCTGGCGCGCGCCGATCCACTTCTTCATGCCAGGCACGTCGCCGAGCCAGCCGTACTTGTTCGTGGCGGTGGTCGAGCCGAATCGGGTGGCGATCGCCTCCCACTGACTCGGCGCCTGGCCGAGACCCTTGGCGAACTCGGCGGAAAATCCGACGCGGATGGCGTCGAGCGAGGCGGAATTGACGATCATGGAGCGATCCTTTCCTTACAGGCCCGTGCGGACCCAGACGCCATGGGCGTCGACGTTGACGATCTTGCCGGCGACCGAGCGGGTCGCGCCGCCATTGGTCTTGGCGACGGTGTTGTCGTCGACGATGAAACACTCGTCGCCGATCTCGGCGGCGGTGATGGCATCGCCGGCGGCCGAGTTGTTCCAGCGGAACACGCCGCTGCGCACCCGGATCGACTTCGCGGCGGCGGCACCATCCGAATTGTCGACACGCTGCTCGGCGCGTCCGGCGGCGGTGAGCGTGGTCGCCGTGGCGCCGCCCTGGGC
>JBATNB010000189.1:0-10131 GCA_049290135.1 Rhizobiaceae bacterium | reverse complement strand
GGCGTCGCCACCGGCGAGGCAAATGACGGGACGGGCTCGATCGCCGCCGCCGCAGTCGGCTGCTCGTTCACCCGGAACCCGTTGAAATCGAAGGGAAACAGCGTCGGCCGGGCAAGCACGAACCCTTGCACGAAATCGACCCCGGCATGTTCGGCCAGTTCGAGTTGCCAATGCTCCTCGATGCCCTCGAACACGGTCATGATGCCTTCGCCCTTGAAGCGCTTGACCATCGCCTCCAGCAGCGCGAAGCCCGGATTGCTGTCCATCAGCTTGACGATCCAATGGGCGTCGAACTTGATGATGTCGGGTCGCAGCCGCCTGATCCGCTCCATGTCGGAATCGTCGGAGCCATAATCGTCGACGGCGATGCGGTATCCGCCGCGCCGCAATGCCGAGACGAAATCGAACAGCAGTTCGTCGGATGATGTCTTCTGCTCGGTCATCTCGCAGACCAGGCGCCGGGAATCGATGCCGGCGCTCGCCAGCGCGTTGCGCAGATCATGGATCGACCGGTCGACCAGGAAACGCTGCGACAGCACCGAGGGATCGAAATTGACGAACAGCAGCGCGTTCGGATCGAGGAAGGCGCCGGCGTTCATGAGGTGCACGCCCCGCATCAGCGTTTCCACCTCGACCCGGTCAATCGCCGGAATGAGCGGAAAGAACGCGCCGGGCGAAATCTGCTCGCCGTTGCGGCGCGCGCGCACCAGGCCCTCGAAGGCGCCGATCACCGCCTTGCCGTTCTGGAACCGGAACAGCGGCTGAAAGGCCGACTCGATCTCGAATACGCTCCACGCGCCGAAATACGGTCCCCCGTCCGGGCGACGATGAATGCTCGACAGCGTGTCCTTCGAGGTCATGGCGTCATCTTCGATTGACGGCCGATTCTGACGCAAGAAACTGGATGAGGAGTTAACGCCGGGCACGATCTGCGGCGTTCCTGCGCTTGCGCTTTCGGTCAACTGCCGTAAAGAGGCGCGGTCCTGACAAGCCGGAGCGATCCAATGGCCTTCATCGCCGACATCCTGTCCCGCGTCAAACCGTCGGCGACCATCGCCATCACGCAGAAGGCGCGCGATCTGAAGGCCGCCGGCAAGGACGTCATTTCGCTCTCGGTCGGCGAACCGGACTTCGACACACCGGAGAACGTCAAGGAGGCCGCGATCGCGGCGATCCGGCGCGGCGAAACCAAATACCCGCCCGTCTCCGGCATCGCGCCGCTGCGCGAGGCGGTCGCCGAGAAGTTCCGCCGCGAGAACGGCCTGTCCTACAAGGCCTCGCAGACCATCGTCGGCACCGGCGGCAAGCAGATCCTCTACAACGCGCTGCTGGCGACGCTGAACCCCGGCGACGAGGTCGTCATCCCCACCCCCTACTGGGTGTCCTACCCGGAAATGGTGGCGCTGAACTCCGGCACCCCGGTCTTCGTCGACACCACGATCGACAATGACTTCAAGCTGCAGGCCGCCGACCTGGAGCGCGTCATTACCCAACGGACGAAATGGATCATCCTCAACTCGCCGTCGAACCCGTCGGGCGCCGCCTACAGCAGGACGGAGATGAAGGCGATCACCGACGTGCTCATGCGCCACCCGCACGTCTGGGTGCTCACCGACGACATGTACGAGCATCTCACCTACGGCGATTTCGAATTCGTCACCCCGGCGCAGGTCGAGCCCGGGCTTTACGAGCGCACGCTCACCATGAACGGCGTGTCGAAGGCCTATGCCATGACCGGCTGGCGCATCGGCTACGCCGCCGGCCCGGAAAAGCTCATCAAGGCGATGGACATGGTGCAGGGGCAGCAGACCTCCGGCGCCTGTTCGATCGCGCAATGGGCCGCGCTCGAGGCGCTGAACGGCCCGCAGGACTGCATCCCGCGCTTCAAGGCGGCATTCGCCAAGCGGCGCGATCTCGTCGTGTCGATGCTGAACCAGGCCCGCGGCATCGTCTGCCCGAAGCCGGAAGGCGCGTTCTACGTCTATCCGTCGGTCGCCGCCCTGATGGGCAAGGCGACCCGTTCCGGCAAGGTGCTCGAGACCGACGAGGATTTCGTCATCGCGCTCCTGGAGGAGGAAGGCGTGGCCGCCGTTCACGGGACCGCGTTCGGCCTCGGCCCCAATTTCCGCATTTCCTACGCCACGTCCGACGCGGCGCTGGAAGAGGCCTGCACCCGGATCCAGCGGTTCACCGCCGGGCTGAAATAGGCGATCGGCTCCGGCGGGCGTCGTTCGACTGTTGCCCTGTGGCGACACCGGGCGCGAAAATTAGGGTTTTATTAACTTCTGCTTTGACAATGCCGGCATCTGGCCGGACTGTTCCGCCTCGGAAGATCGAGGGGAATTGACTCATGAAGCGTCTCGTCCTGTCAACCACCGCGGCCGGCCTGCTGGCGCTGGCGATGAGCGGATCCGCCCTTGCCGCCGACCTCGGCGAGCGCATCGAAGGCCTCAAGCCCGCCGTCGACGGCGTGAACGGCAAGATTTCCGCCGGCTGGCAGTATTTCGGCGTCCCCGGCGTCGGCTCGATCAACCTGGCCTATCTCGACGCCTCGCTCTCGGTCCCGGTCGGCCAGCGCTTCGGCGTGCAGCTTGACGCCGCCGGCGTCGTCCGCTCGGGCTTCTGGCTCGGCGGCGTCGGCGTGCATGCCTTCTGGCGCGATCCCGACAAGGGGCTCGCCGGCGTTTACGGCGATGTCGTCGGCGCGACGTTCCTCGGCGCGACCAAGGTCTGGCGCCTCGGCTTCGAGGGCGAAGCCTACATGGGCAAGTTCTCCATCGAGGCGTTCGCCGGCATCCAGGGGGCGACCAATGGCGCGCCCAACATTTTCACCGGCGACCTGACGGCGGCGTTCTATCCGACCGAGAACATCCGCCTGTCGGCCGGCATCGCGCGCAATTTCGCCGTCGTGTTCGGCAAGGCCGGGCTTGAGGTCGCCATTCCGAGGGGAAGCACGGTGTTGCCGGCGCTGTTCGTCGACAGCGAATTCAATGCCGATTTCCGCGCCGTGCGCGCCGGCTTCCGGCTCTATTTCGGTGGCTCCGACAAGTCGCTCATGCGGCGCCATCGCGAGGACGACCCGCGCAACCGCATCGGGTCGTACCCCGGCTATCACATCAACGCACCGGAAGAAGATGTAGAGGAATCGACGACCTGATTGCGTCGAACCGGCAAATGGCGGCCCCGGAAACGGGGCCGTTTTTGCGTCCGGACCGATTCAGGCCAGTTGCCGGCGCTCGGCCAGCGCCTTGCCGAAATCGGCGCCGACCATCCTGTCAATATTAACGACAAGGCCGAACAGCCGCGACACGGACAATCCGCCACCGCGGCCCGATGCGAGCCCGGCATTCGCGTCGCTTGTGCGTTTCGCCTTGCACCGCGATCGGCCCGATGCTTCGATTGCTTGAGCCCGATCAAGGCGCCGGCGCGCCGCTCGTCCGAGCATCCCGCACCGAACATACGCATGGCTAAGGAGGCCGATCATGGGAAACAGAACCGGAGGGAGACGTCAGGGACCGAAATGCATCGCCATTGTCGGTCCCTTCGCATCCGGAAAGACCACGCTCCTTGAGGCCATCCTGGCGCGCACCGGCGCGGTGACGCGCCAGATGACCGTGGCCTCGGGCCAGACGGTCGGCGATTTTTCGCCCGAAGCGCGCGCGCACCAGATGAGCGTCGAGGCATCGGTCGTCACCATCGACTTCATGGACGAGCAACTGACCTTCGTCGATTGCCCCGGCTCGATCGAATTCGCCGGCGAATCCGGCCCGGTTCTCGACGCCTGCGACATGGCAGTCGTCGTCGCCGAGGCGGACGAGAAGAAGATTCCGGCGTTGCAACTGATCCTGCGCCGGCTCGACGAGGACCGCATCCCGCACGTGCTGTTCCTCAACAAGGTCGACAAGGCCGAGGAAGGCGGACGCGACCTGCTCAAGATGCTGCAGCCGGCCAGCAATACGCCGCTGTTGCTGCGCCAGATTCCGCTGGCGCGAAACGGCATCGTCGTCGGCGCGCTCGACCTGGCGCTGGAGAAGGCCATCATCTGGCACGAACATGCGCCGAGCGAGGTCGTCGACATCCCCGACGACGAGAAGGCGCGCGAGGTCGACGCCCGCTTCGCCATGCTGGAGAAGCTCGCCGACCATGATGACCTGCTGATGGAGCAATTGCTCACCGAAATCGAACCGCCGCGCGACGAGGTGTTCGACGATCTGTCGGCCGATCTGCGCGAAGGCAATCTGATGCCCGTCTTCATCGGGTCGGCCGAGCACGGCAACGGCATCATGCGGCTGCTCAAGGCGATCCGCCACGAGGGCCCGGATTCCGGCGACACCCGCCACCGCCTCGCCATCCCCGACGATGCCGGCTTCACCGCCAAGGTGATCAAGACCTACCACACGCCGCATGGCGGCAAGCTGTCGGTCGCGCGCGTGCTGTCCGGCAAGGTGGCCGACGGGGCGGAACTGGTGACCGATGCCGGCCGGCCGGCGCGCATCTCCGGCATGTACCGGCTGATGGGCAAGGATCAGTCCAAGATCGCGGAAGCGTCCGCCGGCGAAACCGTCGCCTTCGGCAAGCTCGAGGCCGCGCTCACCGGCGACACGCTCGGCATGGCCAAGGCCACGGTGACGGCACTGCCGCGCGCCGAGCGCAACGGCGCCGTCTATGCCATCGCCATCGAGCCGAAGAAGCGCGAGGACGAGGTCAAGCTGTCGGCCGCGCTGGCGCGCCTGCACGAGGAGGATCCCTCGATTTCGGTCGAGCAGATCCCCGAAACCGGGGAAACCCTGGTGTCGGGACATGGCGAAATGCATCTCCGCGTCGCCATCGAGCGCCTGGAAGGCAAGTACCAGATCGCCATCAACCGCCACACGCCCCGCGTCCCCTATCGCGAGACCATCCGCAAGGCGACGAGCGTGCGCGGCCGCCACAAGAAGCAGTCGGGCGGGCACGGCCAGTTCGGCGATGTCGTCATCGACATCCGCCCGCTGCCGCGCGGCGCCGGATTCGAGTTCACCGACACGATTTCCGGCGGCGTGGTGCCGAAGCAGTACATCCCGTCGGTGGAATCGGGCGTGCGCGACTATCTGAAGTCCGGTCCGCTCGGTTTCCCCGTCGTCGACATCGCGGTCAACCTGGCCGACGGCTCCTACCACACGGTCGATTCCTCCGACATGGCGTTCCAGATGGCGGCGAAAGTCGGCATGAAGGACGGCATGGCGCAGTGCGCGCCCGTGCTGCTCGAACCGGTGATGAAGATCGCCATCGCCACGCCGTCGGATTCGACCGCGCGCATCACCGCGCTCATTCCGCAGCGCCGCGGCCAGATCCTCGGCTACGATTCGCGGCCCGGCTGGGACGGATGGGACGTGGTCGAGGCGATCATGCCGCAATCGGAAATCCGCGACCTGATCGTCGAACTGCGTTCGGCGACCGCCGGCGTGGCCACCTACACCGCCACCTTCGACCACATGGCGGAACTGACCGGCCGCCTGGCCGACGACATCGTCGCCGCGCAGGCCAAGGAGAGCTGACAAACAAAGAGGGCGGCGCCAGGCCAAGCCTCGCACCGCCCTCCTGACCGGCAATTGCCCCCAATCCCGGTCAGTGCGTGGCGGATCGCCTCGAATTCCTGATCCGCCGGTATGGAGCCAGCGACCACGGGCTGCTTTCGTTTCTTGCCCCCAAGAACCGATCGCGCCCCGCAGTCGCTGTCAGCCTTCGTTTACCGGCGATTTCGGGAAACCACACGTTACAGCCCGTTACATGTTGCCGTTACGCGCGGCGGCGCGGTTTTCAGGCCTTGCAAGCGGACAAAAAGAAAGGCCGGACGCGAAGTCCGGCCTCAGGATGGGTTCACGCAGGGAGGAGAAGCGCGAACCGCGTCCGTCCGGCAGGGAGGAGGAGAGCCGAAGCGGACGATCAACATATGCAATTTTTCAAATCTTTTCACAAGTCACGACTTTGCATTGCAGCCATGCGCCATTCACATGGCTCGAAGCGGCGTCAGAACGTCCAGCTTCTGGCCTTGGCAAACAGGAAATCGCGGAAGGCCTTCAGCTTGGCCTGGTTCTTCACCGATTCCGGATAGCAGAAGTACACGTCGAAACTCGGCATCTCGAGGTCGGCGAGCACCTGGCGCAGATCCGGCGTGTTCGACGCCATGTAGTCGGGCAGCACCGCCAGGCCGACGCCCTTCATGACCGCGCGCCGGATGGCCAGCAGGTCGTTGATCTGCAGCGCCGGCGATCGCCGGTCATCCTCGTTTCGCCCGAGCGTCTCGAGCGCGTTCAGCTCGCGCAGCATCGGCGGCGCCGTCGGGCCGAACGTGACGACGCGGTGCCGGTCCAGGTCGGCGATCGACCTCGGCTCGCCATGCGCCGCGACATAGGCCGCCGAGGCAAACGCATGCAGGCGGATGGTGAACAGCCGGCGCTGGATCAGATCCGGCTGCTGCGGCTGGCGCAGCCGAAGCGCGCAATCGGCCTGCCGCATCGTCAGGTCGAGCTCCTCGTTGGTCAGGATCAGCTGCAGCTGGATGTCGGGATAGAGCTCGAGGAATTCGTGCACGCGCTCCGTCAGCCAGCTGGCGCCAAGCCCGACAACCGTCGTCACCTTGAGCACGCCGGACGGCTTGTCGGTCGTCTCGGCCAGCCGCTCGCGGACATTTTCCAGCCGCATCATGATGTCGCGCGTGGCGCGGAACAGCAGTTCGCCCTGCTCCGTCAGCACCAGTCCGCGGGCATGGCGCGCAAACAGCGGCACGCCGACATCGTGCTCCAGCGAACTCACCTGGCGCGACACCGCCGATTGGGACAGGTCCAGCGCCTCGGCGGCGTGGGTGAAAGACCCCGCCTCCGCCGCGGCGTGGAAGACCCGCAACCTGTCCCAGTCGAACGGCATCATGGCCTCCCGCCTATTCCGCTGCCTGGCGTCGCGGCTCCGCGGCGGCAAGGTGTTTTTCCGCTTCCAGCGCCGCCATGCAGCCGAGCCCCGCCGCCGTGACCGCCTGCCGGTAGAGATCGTCGGCGACGTCGCCGGCGGCGAACACGCCCGGCACGTCCGTCTTCGTCGTTCCCGGCTCCACCCACAGGTACCCGTTGGGCTTCTGCCGGAGCTTGCCGGCGAACAGCTCAACCGCCGGCGCATGGCCGATGGCGACGAAGACGCCGTCGGCGCCAACCTCGCTGGTCTCGCCGCTCTTGACGTTGCGAACGCGCACGCCGCGCGCCGAGGCCGGCATCGCGCCGATCCCCGGCTTGCCGACGATCTCCTCCACGACGGAGTCCCAGACGAAGCGGACATTGTCGCGGGCAAACAGCCGGTCCTGCATGATCTTCTCCGCACGGAACGAATCGCGGCGGTGGATGACCGTGACGCTCCTGGCGATGTGCGACAGGTACAGCGCTTCCTCCACGGCCGAGTTGCCGCCGCCGACCACGATCACGTCGCGGCCGCGGTAGAAGAATCCGTCGCAGGTCGCGCAGGCCGAGACGCCAAAGCCCTGGAATTCCTTTTCGCCGGGCACGCCCAGCCATTTGGCCTGCGCACCGGTGGCGATGATCAGCGCATCGGCGAGGTAGCGCTGCCCGGAATCGCAGGTCACGCCGAACGGCTGGCGCGACAGGTCGACCTCGGTGACCAGGTCGGAGACGATCTCGGCGCCGACATGCTCGGCCTGCTTGAGCATCTGCTCCATCAGCCAGGGGCCCTGCACGGCTTCGGCGAAGCCCGGATAATTCTCGATCTCGGTCGTGATGGTGAGCTGCCCGCCCTGCTGCATGCCGGCGATCAGCACCGGCTTCAGCATGGCGCGCGCGGCGTAGATGGCGGCGGTGTAGCCGGCCGGTCCGGATCCGATGATGAGAACGGGGACGTGTCTTGCAGTCATGGCAGCCTCTGGGAATCTGGCGCTCGTGGAGCGCGACAATAGGTAGGGTTTCGGCAATTATCTAGGGTTCACGCCGGCCATACCCAAGAGCGGCGTCGCGCGCCTGCGCGGTTCTGGCGCAGGGCCTTGCGGTCGTGCTAACCGGAAAGCCGCGAATGGCAACCCCAGGATCGCCCGATGGACGCCCGCCTCGATCTCGACGCAACCGACTGGAAGATCCTGCGGGAGCTGCAGGGATCGGGCTGCATGACCAATGTCGAACTCGCCCGCCGCATCGGCATTTCGCCGCCGCCGTGCCTGCGCCGCGTGCAGAGGCTGGAGCGCGCGGGCGCGATCAAGGGCTACCGCGCCGTGCTCGACCATGCGCTCCTGGGCCAGCCGGTGGTGGCCTTCTGCCTCGTCGCGCTCAAGCGCCAGTCCGAATCGGACCTGCGCGCCTTCACCGCCGCGCTCAGGCGCTGGCCGCAGGTGCGCGAAGCGTGGATGGTCTCGGGCGAAACCGACTTCGTGCTGCATTGCGTGGCGCCCGACCTCGGCTCGTTCCAGGCCTTTGTCATGGACACGCTCATTCCCTCGCCGAATGTCGACGCGGTCCGCACCGCCCTGACCATCCGCCAGATCAAGGACGAAGGCCTGGTGCCGATGCCGTGACGCGTTGCGTTGCCGGGATCAGTGGCCCCGCCAGCTCTCGCGATCATAGCCGAACAGCGCGAAATCCCGCTCATGCGCGGCATGCACGCGGCGCGCCAGGTCCTCGTCATAGACCGCCAGGTCATCGCTGCGCGAGGCGTTGCGGCGTTCGGTGTTGGCCAGCACCCAATCCCGCGGGAACCCGCCGTGGCCGGTGAAGATCTCGACCAGGCCTTCGGCGAACTCGCTCTCCACCTTGAAATAGCGCACGCGCGGAAAATGCCCGTCCATCAGCACCAGATGCTGGCGATCCCAGTGATGGTCGAGCGTGCCGGGCCTCGAGGCCACGACATGGGCGACGAAGGTGGAAAACGGCACCAGCGTGCCGTCGGCCGCGCCCTCGAGCCCGGCCTTGCGGGCGAACGCGCGCAGCCTGGCGAGGTTGCGCGTGCGCGTGCTGCGCGAATAGCCGTGCAGGTGACCGTTGTAGAACTTGTCCTTCCAGGCCGATTTCAGCCGCAGGTAGGGATTGCGCGTGAACGCGAAGGCCGCGTAGCGGTCCGGGTTGCGCAGCGCGTCGACATAGTCGCCGACCGGCGCGACCGGGAAACGCCGCGGCATGGACAGCGGCCGGAACCGTCCCTGCGAGGGATCGTCCCGGCCATAATGCGCCTTGACCCCGCGCGCCAGGAAATCGCGCAGGAACGTCGAGGCGACCTTGGGATTGAGCACGACGACGAAGCCGTGGCTTCGGTCGACATAGAGCCGGCTGGGCGAGAAATGGCGCAGCCTGTGCTCAGCCGGCAGGAGCCCGAACATCTGCAACGCCGGTATTCCTCCCGATGGCCGGGCCGGGCCCGCCTCAGACAAACCGCAGATTGACGATCTCGTAGCCCCGGGCACCCCCCGGCGCGTTGACCTCGACGGAATCGCCCACGCTCTTGCCGATGAGCGCGCGCGCGATCGGCGACGAGATGGAGATGCGGCCGGCCTTCACGTCGGCTTCCTGGTCGCCGACGATCTGGTAGGTCTTTTCCTCCTCGGTGTCCTCGTCGACAAGCACGACCGTGGCGCCGAATTTCACCTTGTCGCCGGACAGCTTCGACACGTCGATGATCTCGGCGCGCGCGATCAAGTCCTCCAGTTCGCCGATCCGGCCTTCATTGTGGCTCTGGGCTTCCTTGGCGGCGTGATACTCGGCGTTCTCCGAAAGGTCGCCATGCGCCCGCGCCTCGGCGATCGCCTCGATGATTCGCGGTCTCTCGGCCTGCTGGCGCCAGCGCATTTCTTCTTTCAACCGCGAGTACCCGCCCGCGGTCATCGGCACCTTCTGCATGGATCGTGCGTCCCCGTCTGCGGCCCCAAGGGCCGGTCCTGACAAATGGAAAACGGTTCCGATGCGCTTCGGCAATCGGAACCGCTTCACTGCGTTGCCGGCATGAATAGCAGATTTTCCGTGCATTTCACAAGATTGGACGCAGGTTCAGCCGGCCATGCGGGTTTGATCCGCGTCGTTGGCGTCCCCGATCCCCGCCTTGCCGCGTTGGCCCGCCTCCTCGGCCCAGCGCCGCACATGCGCCGCCGCCATGAGCGGCGCATCGAGGTCGGCC
>JBATNB010000188.1:0-4581 GCA_049290135.1 Rhizobiaceae bacterium | reverse complement strand
AACCGATGCCGTGCATACATCGATCAACCGGATGGACTTGAGCGGACGGGCCGAGGAAATCGCGCGGATGCTGGCGGGGGCAACCATCACCGACGAGGCGCGCCGCGCCGCCGAGCGCCTGCTGGCGGATCGCGGCTGACGGGCCTTCAACCGCGCGCGCGGCTTGGCTATGGTCGTCCGGAACCAGGGGCGGATGGAGCGGGCATGGCGCGGAAGGCCTTACCGGTGGAGGAACTGGACGCCGCGGCCGCATCGGCCGAACTCGAGCGGCTGGCTGGCGAGATCGCCTATCACGATGCGCGCTATCACGGCGAGGACGCGCCTGAAATCAGCGACGCCGACTATGATGCGCTGCGGGCGCGCAATGCCGCCATCGAGGCGCTTCATCCCGATCTGGTGCGGGCCGATTCGCCATCGCGCCGGGTCGGGTTCGGCCCGCAGGACCGGTTCGGCAAGGTCCGGCACGCCGTGCCGATGCTGTCGCTCGACAACGCCTTCACCGATGCCGATGTCACCGATTTCGTCACAAGGGTGCGGCGGTTCCTGCGGCTGGAGGCCGCCGAGCCGCTGGCATTCACGGCGGAACCGAAGATCGACGGGCTGTCGCTGTCGCTTCGCTACGAGAATGGCCGGCTTGTGAGTGCTGCCACGCGCGGCGACGGCGAGACCGGAGAGAACGTCACTGCCAACGCGCTCACCATTGGCGACATCCCGCGGCGGCTCGGCAACGCGCCTCCGCCGGTGCTCGAAGTGCGCGGCGAGGTCTACATGAGCCACGCCGATTTCGCCGCCCTCAATGCACGGGGACAGGCCGAAGGCGGGCAGGTGTTTGCCAATCCACGCAATGCGGCGGCCGGATCGTTGCGCCAGCTTGATCCCGCCATCACGGCGAGCCGCCCGTTGCGGTTCTTCGCCTATGCCTGGGGCGAAATTTCCCAAATGCCGGCAGCGACGCAGTCGGAAATGGTCGCCGCGTTCGCCGGCTTCGGCTTCAGGACCAATCCGCTGACGCGCCGCCTCGACGATGCCGACGCGTTGATCGCGCACTACCATGCCATCGAGGCCGACCGTTCGAAGCTCGGCTATGACATCGACGGCGTCGTCTACAAGGTCGACGATCTCGAACTGCAGAAGCGGCTGGGCTTCGTGGCGCGCAGCCCGCGCTGGGCAATCGCCCACAAATTCCCGGCGGAGAAGGCGGTGACGCGGCTGGTCGCCATCGACATCCAGGTCGGGCGAACCGGCGCGCTGACGCCGGTGGCGCGGCTGGAGCCGGTGACGGTCGGCGGCGTCGTTGTGACCAATGCGACTTTGCACAATGCCGAGGAAATCGAACGCCTCGACGTGAGGATCGACGATACGGTCATCGTCCAGCGCGCAGGCGACGTGATCCCGCAGATCCTCGGCGCCGTCGCCGAACGCCGGCCGGCGCATGCCGTTCCGTTCGTGTTTCCCCATGTCTGCCCGTGCGAACTGCGGACGCCGGTGGTGCGGGAGACCAACGCCTCGGGGGATGAAAGCGTCGTGCGTCGCTGCACCGGCGAGTTCGCCTGCCCGTTCCAGCGGATCGAGCATCTCAAACAATTCGTTTCGCGTCGCGCCTTCGATATCGAGGGCTTCGGCGACAAGCAGGTCGAGTTCTTCTTCGCCGACGAGGATCTTCCGGTCCGCGGACCCGGGGCCATCTTTACGCTGGCCCGGCGCGACGGCGAAAACATGAAGAAACTCAAGGACAAGGAGGGCTTCGGCGCGCTTTCCGTAGCCAATCTGTTCGCTGCCATCGAAGCGCGGCGGACCATCGCGCTGGAACGCCTCATCTACGCGCTCGGGATTCGCCATGTCGGGGAGCAGACGGCCAAGACGCTGGCGCGCGCCTATGGCGATTGGGGCGCGTTCCATGACGCCGCCTTGCGCGTGGCGTCCGGCGATGCGACGGCGCGCGACGAGATGGATGCGCTCGACGACATCGGGCTCGCCGTCGTCGAGGCCATCGGGCGCTATTTCGCCGAACCGCACAATCTGGAACTCGTGGACGAACTGACCGGCGAATTGTCCATCCTTCCGGCGGAGCGGCCGGCCAGCGGCTCGGTCTTTTCCGGCAAGACCATCGTGTTCACCGGATCGCTGGTCCGCATGTCGCGCGACGAGGCAAAGGCCATGGCGGAACGGCTGGGGGCGAAGACCGCCGGTTCGGTGTCGCGGAAGACCGATCTCGTGGTAGCCGGCCCGGGGGCGGGCTCGAAGCTGAAGGCGGCCGGGGAACTCGGCATCGAGGTCATCGACGAGGACGAATGGTTCCGGAGGGCGGGCAACTGATGCGGTTCGGGCGGGACGGAAACGGGGAGGGGCGGGATCCGCTGACCGGACGACGCATCGAGCCGGTGGACGACACGCCGCTTCTGGCCATGCAGCAGGAGCTTGCGCCCGGCGAGAAATTGATCTGGGCGGATCGGCCGATGCGGATGGCGTCATTTGCCCGCCGGCACATCGCGCAGGCGGTGTTCGGCATTCCCTTCTTCGCCTTCGCGGTGTTCTGGACGGTGATGGCATTCAGCATGACCAGCGGGGCCGGCGGCGACATGAACTGGCTTCGCTACGTGTTTCCGCTGTTCGGCATTCCGTTCATCCTCGTCGGCGCCGGCCTGCTGCTGTCGCCGCTTCATGCGGCATTCGCCGGGCGGCGCATCATCTACGGGCTGACCGACCGGCGCGTCATCACGCGCGAAGGGCGGGGCAAGGTCACATCCTTCGACCTTGCCGATCTCGACGCCATCGAACGGCGCGATCATCGCGATGGCATGGGCGACATCGTCTATCGGCACGAGCAAATCATCCGCTCGCGCGGCAGCCACACCAGGCAGCACGGGTTTTACGGAATCCGCGAGGCCCAACGCGTCGAACAGGCCATTCGCCGGGCACGCGAGGAGCTTCGCGACGAGGCAATGGAAAGGCCAGCGCGATGACACGATTCAACGGGTTCGGCCCCCAGGCCATCGCGTTCCTCAAGGCGCTGGAATTTCACATGAACCGGGACTGGTTCAAGGACAACCAGGCACTGTTCGAGACCGAACTCAAGGCGCCCATGGGCGACCTGGTGGAGGACCTGTCGGACCGCTTCCAGGCCGCGGGCCTCGGCCTGCGGGGCAACCGCAAGGACTCGCTGTTCCGTATCCATCGCGATGTCCGCTTCTCCAAGGACAAACGGCCCTACAAGCTGCACGTGTCGGCGGTCCTGTCGCCGACGGGCAAGCGGACAAACAATGGCGTGTTCTACGTCCAGGTCGGGCTCGAGGGCTGCTTCTCCGGCGTGGCCTGGTACATGCCCGAGCCGCCGCTACTGGACTCCCTGCGCAGGGCGGTAGTGACGCGGCCGTCGGACTACCGGGCCATGGTCGCTGCGCTTGCCGGGAATGGTCTCGCGCTGTCGGACGAGGACCGGCTGTCGCGCCTGCCGCGCGGGTTCAATGATGTGCAGGATCCGGACCTGTCGCAGGCAGTGCGCAACCGGCATTTCCTCGTCAATTTCCCGATTGCGGCTGACCGCATCACCGCGGCGTCGTTCGCCGACGATCTGTTCGACTTCACCCAGAAAGCCCGGCCGCTCATGGACTGGGGACGCGGGGTGGAGGGGAATCATCACCCGGATTGATCGCTCCGATCGCTGGAATTCACGTGACCGGCCGAGCATGCCGGCCTAGAGCGTGGCATGGCCCGATCTGTCTTGCGCAACGACATCATCGACGGCATCAAGGCCGGGTTGCCGATCGTGATCTCGGCGGCTCCCTTCGGCTTGCTGTTCGGGGCGCTGGCGGTCAAGAACGGCTTCACGGCCGGCGAGGCGGTGCTGATGAGCGCCACGGTCTATGCCGGAGCCAGCCAGATGGTCGGGCTGGAATTGTTCGGCCAGAACATCGCGCCCTGGCTGGTTGCCTTTTCCATCTTCGCGGTCAACTTCCGGCATGTTCTGTATTCGGCGGCAGTCGGCCGGCGCATCGCCGACTGGCCGGCGCCCGCACGCTGGCTCGGTTTCTTCTTTCTCGTCGACCCGCAGTTCGCGGAGACCGAGCGCCGCTCGGAGCGGTTCGGCCATGTGTCGGTCGCCTGGTATTTCGCCATGGCGCTGACCATCTACGTCACCTGGGTGGCCGAGGGCTGGCTGGGCGCGCGGTTCGGTGCGCTGGTGACCGACCCCCATGCCTATGGCATCGACTTCCTGTTGCCGGTCTATTTCCTCGGCATGGTGATGGGCTTCAGAAGCCGGCCGCTGTGGCTGCCGGTCGTGGGCGCCAGCGCCGCGATGTCGATCCTTGCCTATCATGTCGTCGGGTCGCCCTGGCACGTCTCGCTCGGGGCGCTCGCGGGCGTCCTGCTCGCCGCGGCGTTTCCTCCGCAACAGGAATGCTGACGCCATGAGCGACATTCTTCTCATCATCCTGGCCGGCGCGGTGCTTACCTATCTGACGCGGTTTGCCGGCCACGCGGTGCTGTCGCGGTTCCGCACCATCCATCCGCGCGTCGACGCCGCGCTCAACGCGGTTCCGGCCGCGGTGCTGACGACTCTGGTCGCGCCGGCCGCCGCGC
>JBATNB010000187.1:0-3229 GCA_049290135.1 Rhizobiaceae bacterium | reverse complement strand
GCATGCGCTTCGGCTCGCTTGACCGGGAGCCGGACCGCGCCGGCGCGGGCAGGGCGGGCGCTTGCTTTCGCCCCCGAACGCGGCCATAAGCGCGTCACGGACAAGGGCCTTTTCGCCATGCTCAACTTCCTCAAGCAGTTTTTCACCTGGTGGAACGGGCAGACGCTCGGCACGCGCTTCCATACCTGGCGCAAGGGCGAGCGCGTCGGCGAGGACGAGGCCGGCAATGTCTACTACCAGGGCGGCAAGGATTCGGAAGGCCGGACGCGGCGCTGGGTGATCTTCAACGGCTATGCCGAAGCCAGCGCCATCCCGCCCGGCTGGCATGGCTGGATGCATCACCGCACCGACACGCCGCCGACGAAGGAACCCTACACGCCGCGCGACTGGCAGCGTCCGCACCAGCCGAACCCGACCGGAACGCCGGCGGCCTGGCGGCCGCAGGGCTCGATCCTCGGGGCGGGCGAACGGCCGCGGGTGACGGGCGACTATGACGCCTGGACGCCGGGAAACTGAACGCTGGTGTCGCCACAATCTCCTGCTAGCGACGGGCTTCAGGCGGCGCGGGCGCGCCGGTCGATGCATGTGGGCCTCATGAGCAGAGCATTCCTTTCCGTCCTCGCGCTCGGCGCGCTTCTGGCCGGCCCGGCCGCGGCCGAGCGGCTTGCCAATCCGGTGGCCGAGTTCGAAGGGCTCGACAAGATCACCGGGCGCATCATCTCCTTCGACGTCTATGTCGATGAAACGGTGCAGTTCGGCGCGCTGCAGGTGACGCCGCGCGTGTGCTATTCGCGCACTTCCGACGAGGAGCCGAAGACCGACAGTTTCGTCGAAGTCGACGAGATCACGCTCGACCGCAAGATCCGCCGCATCTTCACCGGCTGGATGTTCGCCGAAAGCCCGGGCTTCAACGCCGTCGAGCACGCCGTCTATGACATCTGGCTGAAAAGCTGCAAGCAGAGCTCCGACGTGCCGAAGCCGGAAGCGGCCAACTGAGCGTCAGTTGAACTCGGCCGGTTCGCCCTTGAGCGCTGCTTCCAGCAGCTTCTCGTAGCGGCGGCGCGACACGTCGATTGCGCCGAAAGTCTTGAGATGGCCGGTGGTGAACTGGGCGTCGAGCAACACGAAGCCGCGCTGCCTCAGCCGCTCCACCAGCGCCACCAGACAGACCTTGGAAGCATCGCGAACCAGCGAGAACATGCTTTCGCCGAAGAAGGCGCGGCCGAGCGAAACGCCGTAGAGGCCGCCAACAAGCCGGCCATCCTGCCAGGCCTCGACGGTGTGGCAGTGGCCGACCTCGAACAGCCGGGCATAGGTCTGGCGGATCGGCGCATTGATCCAGGTGGTGGCGCGCCCTTCCGCCGGCGTGGCGCAACCGTCGATCACGGCGGCGAAGTCGGTGTCGAAGGCAATGGCGAAACGGCCCTGGCGAACGGTACGGGCAAGCCGGCGGGGAATGTGGAAGTCATCGAGCGGCAGGATGCCGCGCCGTTCCGGGCGAACCCAGAACACGGTGTCGTCATCGGCACTCTCGGCCATCGGAAAGATGCCGGCGGCGTAGGCGTTGAGCAGAAGCTGCGGATCGATGACGAATCCGGCCCTGTGGTTCATTCCCCGCCCTGTCGCCCGGCCAGGTATTTCTCCAGCCAGTGGATGTCATAATCGCCATTGGCGATGTCGGAGTTGCCGATGAGTTCGCGGAACAGCGGCAGGGTCGTCTTCACCCCGTCGACGACGATTTCGTCGAGCGCCCGGCGCAGCCGCATGAGGCATTCGACGCGGTTGCGCCCGTGCACGATCAGCTTGCCGATCAGGCTGTCGTAGTAGGGCGGGATGCGGTAGCCCGAATAGACGCCGGAATCGACGCGCACGCCGAGGCCGCCGGGCATGTGGAAATGGGTGATCGTGCCGGGCGAGGGGGCGAAGGTCACCGGGTTCTCGGCGTTGATGCGGCACTCGATGGCGTGGCCGTTGAAGCGCACGTCGGACTGGCGGATGGACAGGCCGCCGCCGGAGGCGACGCGGATCTGCTCGTTGACGAGGTCGATGCCGGTGATGGCCTCGGTCACGGGATGTTCCACCTGCAGGCGGGTGTTCATCTCGATGAAGTAGAACTCGCCATTCTCGTAGAGGAACTCCACCGTGCCGGCGCCGGCATAGCCGAGATCGCCGATGGCCTTGGCGACGATGCCGCCGATGCGCTCGCGGTCGTCGGCGTTGAGCGCCGGGGAGTTGGCTTCCTCCCAGACCTTCTGGTGCCGGCGCTGCAGCGAACAGTCGCGTTCGCCCAGATGGACAGCGCCGCCCTCGCCGTCGCCGATCACCTGGACCTCGATGTGGCGCGGCTTTTCCAGGTATTTCTCGATGTAGACGGCGTCGTCGCCGAAGGCGGCGCCGGCTTCGGAGCGCGCGGTAGCCAGCGCGATGGACAGATCCTCCTCCGAGCGCGCGACCTTCATGCCGCGACCGCCGCCGCCGGCGGATGCCTTGATGATCACCGGGTAGCCGATGTTGGCGGCGATGCGGCGGGCTTCGCGATCGTCGGTGACGGCGCCGGCCGATCCGGGCACAACGGGGATGCCGAGGCGCTGCGCGGTACGCTTGGCCTCGATCTTGTCGCCCATGATGCGGATATGGGCGGAGGAGGGGCCGATGAAGCTGATCTTGTGGGCTTCGAGGATCTCGGCGAACTTGGCGTTTTCCGACAGGAAGCCATATCCGGGATGCACCGCGTCGGCGCCGGTGATCTCGCAGGCGGCGACGATCTGGTGAATGTTGAGATAGGATTCGCGCGCCGGCGGCGGGCCGATGCAGACGCTTTCGTCGGCGAGCCGCACATGCATGGCGTCGGCGTCGGCGGTCGAGTGGACGGCGACCGTGGCGATGCCGAGTTCCTTGCAGGCGCGCAGCACGCGCAGCGCGATCTCTCCGCGATTGGCGATCAGGACCTTCTGGAACATCGCGCCCGTCCTATTCGAGTGTGACAAGCGGTTCGCCGAACTCGACCGGTGTGCCGTTCTCGACCAGGATTGCGGTGATCGTGCCGGCGCGCGGCGCCGGGATCTGGTTCATGGTCTTCATGGCCTCGATGATGAGGATGGTCTGGCCCTCGCGCACGGTCTGGCCGACGGTGATGAACGGATCGGCGCCGGGCGCGGGCGACAAATAGGCGGTGCCGACCATCGGCGAGGGCACGGCGTTGCGGGCATTGTCGACGGCGGGCGTAGCG
>JBATNB010000186.1:0-3884 GCA_049290135.1 Rhizobiaceae bacterium | reverse complement strand
GGCAAGGCGTTGCGCGTCGCAGGCGGCCCGAAGCGCGGCGGAGACCGCGGCGATCGACGACTCGTCGATGAAATTGTGGTCCGGCCGGATCGCCGCCACCGCTCGGAGGAGCATTGCCGGATCGCCGAAGGGGCGCGACGCCTGCCCGGCCGAAAGACCTTCGACGAACATGGCCCGCAGCAGCGGCGGCAAGGCATCGGCGAAGCGCAGCGCCTCGTCCGCCGACAGATGGCCGCGGAACACGAGAAAGACCGCGCGCGCCACCTGCCAGGCCTGATGGCGAGTCTGAAGCATGGCGTTGGCCTTTACCGCATCGAGGAACCGGTCGAATTCCGCCGAGGCGGAGGAATACTCGGTCGGATACGGCATCAGTCTATATGCTCGTGCGGGGCGTGCACGCGCCAGAACCGCCATGGCGCCCACCAGGCCAGTTCCGGCGAAAGCGTTTCGGGCACGCGGTCGAGCCCGCAGGTGCCGCCAGGTC
Source organism: Rhizobiaceae bacterium (assembly GCA_049290135.1). Classification (GTDB taxonomy): domain Bacteria; phylum Pseudomonadota; class Alphaproteobacteria; order Rhizobiales; family Rhizobiaceae; genus JADJTR01. The sequence continues at coordinate 3,400 of JBATNB010000186.1, read as the reverse complement.
CGCAGCGCATGACGCGGAAAAGCCCCATCCAGCCCCCCGACCACAGGCCGTGACGGGCAATGGCCTCGTAGGCATATTCCGAACAGGTCGGGATATGACGGCACGAATTGCCGATGAAGCCGGACAGGGTCAGCTGATAGAGCCGCACGAACCCGGTCCCGAACAGGCGACCGGGGGTCTTGCGCCAGGGGCCGGCGAAATTGCGTGAGTATCGGGGGGCCAAGGGGCGATCCGGTCAGGCGCCAGCGTCGGCGCGCTTGCGGTCAATCTGGTCGAGGCAGTCGACCACGGCGTCAAAGGTCAGCATGGTCGAGGCATGGCGCGCCTTGTAGTCGCGCACCGGCTCGAGGAATTTCAGGTCGGAGAACCGGCCTTCGGGCGGCGGGCCGTTCTCCTTCAACATCCTCAGCATCGTCTCGCGCACGGCGCGCAGTTCCGCCGCCGATGCGCCGATGACATGGCGCGCCATGATCGACGACGATGCCTGGCCGAGCGCGCAGGCCTTCACGTCGTGCGCGAACGCCGTCACCTCGTCGCCCGTCACGGCGAGGTCTACGATCACGGTCGACCCGCACAGGCGGGAATGGGCGCGCGCGGAGGCGTCGGGCGCATCGAGCCGCCCGATCAGCGGGATGTTCCCGGCGAACTCGATGATGCGGGCATTGTAGACGTCGTCGATCATCACGAACACGGGCGTCGCGGGCAGGACAGTGCGCGGCGGCCCTTCTTTCCTTTCATGCACGCGCTCCTATATAATGACGATCCACGGGTGGCGGCAACCGTGACTGATCGGTTGCCAATCCCCGGGAAATTGCCGCGAAGCGCGCCTGCCAAGGCGCAGGAGTGGTCCGTTCAACTCGTCTCCCCGTATAGAGGGAGACTACGGGAGACACCTGACATGGACGCGGTCATCAAGACCTTTCCGCAATTGCCCGAATATCTCGACCGCCCGGCCACCGACCGTCCGAGCGAGGACGAGGTGCTGGCCGCCGTGCGCACGCTGATCCGCTGGTCCGGCGAAAATCCGGACCGCGAAGGGCTTGTCGACACGCCGAAGCGCGTGATGAAGGCCTATCGCGAGATGTTCGAGGGCTACGACATGTGCCCGGCGGAAGAACTCGGCCGCACCTTCGAGGAGGTCGCCGGCTACGACGACATGGTCCTCGTCAAGGACATCACCTTCCATTCGCACTGCGAGCACCACATGGTGCCGATCATCGGCAAGGCGCATGTCGCCTATTTGCCGGACCGCAAGGTCGTCGGCCTGTCGAAGATCGTCCGCGTGGTCGACATCTTCGCGCACCGGCTGCAGATCCAGGAAGCCATGACCGCGCAGATCGCCGGGGTGATCCAGGATGTGCTCAACCCGCGCGGCGTCGCCGTGCTGATCGAGGCCGAACACATGTGCATGGCCATGCGCGGCATCCGCAAGCAGGGCTCCACCACGCTGACGACCACCTTCACCGGCGCCTTCAAGGAATCGCCGGAGGAGCAGGTGCGGTTCATGACCATGGTCCGGGGCGGCGCGGCGCGGTGAAGCCGTCTTCGCCAGCTTCCGGCAAGCACGAACTGGAGGAAGGAGCGCGGCTGACACCGCGCTTCGGCGCCGACGGGCTGGTGACCGCCATTGTCGTCGACCAGGCCGACAATGCGGTGCTGATGGTGGCGCACATGAACGAACAGGCGCTGGCGCTGACCCTGGAGACGGGCGTGGCGCATTTCTGGTCGCGCTCGCGCGGCGCGCTGTGGAAAAAGGGCGAGACCTCGGGAAACATGCTCGCGGTCAGTGAAATCCTGACCGATTGCGACCAGGATGCGCTGGTGCTGCGCGTCAGCGTCGCCGGCGATGGCGTGACCTGCCATACCGGACGGCGCTCCTGCTTCTATCGACGCGTGCATCCCGACGGCACGCTCGAACCGGTCGCACACGAGTAGAGCGCTTTCACTATTTCGATACGCCTGCCGTGCGACATTGCGCCACGGAGGCCATGCGATGTGGGACAAGCCTCGCCTGTTGCAACGGAATGAAGGTGGCGGCGACGTCTCCGGCGGCGGGGCCGTATCGGTAGAACGCGCGCCGCCCGGCATCGCGCTGGCGCTCGGCGGCGGCGTTGCCCGCGGCTGGGCCCATATCGGCGTCCTGCGCGCGCTCGATGAAGCCGGCGTGCGCATCGGTATGATCGCCGGCACCTCCATCGGCGCCCTGGTCGGCGGCTGCTATCTGGCCGGAAAGCTCGACGAGCTGGAATCCTTCGCGCGCTCGATCACGCGGCGCCGCATGTTCGGCTTCTTCGATGTCCGCTTCAACGGCGACGGGCTGATCGGCGGCATGAAGCTCGATGCGCGGCTGCGCGAACATCTGGCCGGCGTGCGGTTCGAGGACCTGGAGCGGCCATTCGTCTGCGTGGCGACCGAACTCGACACCGGCCATGAAATCTGGATTTCGCAAGGGGCGCTGATCCCGGCGATGCGCGCCTCCTATGCGCTGCCGGGGGTGTTCACGCCGGTGCGCTGCAACCGGCGCACGCTGATCGACGGCGCGATGGTCAACCCGGTCCCGGTTTCGGTCTGTCGCGCGCACGAGCAGCGGCTGGTGATCGCGGTCAACCTGCACTACGACCATTTCGGGCGCGCGGCGGTGTTGCGCCACGACGCCGGCGACTGCGTGCCGGCCTCGCCCGATGGCCCGGACGGCAAGCGGCTCGGCGTCGCCGGCGTGATGATCGAGGCCTTCAACATCGTGCAGGACCGCATCCTGCGTTCGCGGCTGGCCGGCGATCCGCCGGACATGGCGATCACGCCGCGGCTTGCCGACATCGGTCTCAGCGAGTTCCACCGCGCCGACGAGGCGATCCGCATCGGCTATGAAACGACGCTGGCGCGCATGGAGGACATCCGGCGCATGCAGGCGGTCCTTGCCTGATCAGGCCGGCGTCGCCGCATCGATGATGCGCAATTGCGGGCTTGACTGGCCATTCCAGTGATTGAGGCCGAGCGTACCGGCGACATGGAGCGTGGCGCCGCGCGCATTGAGCAGGAAATGGCCGAGCGCGGTTTCCCCGGCGCGGAAGGCGATGGCGGACAGGCGCGCGCCGGTCTGCGACTTCAGTTCGACGCGCAAATGGGCGCCGGCGCCGATCAGCCTGACATCGGCGACCCGATGGTGCGGCAATACCAGCACCGGCGCGGGATGGCCCTGGCCATAAGGCCCGGCGCGTTCCATCGCCGCGATGAGTTCGGGGGTCGCCGCGTCGGCGGCGATCATGGCATCGATGGCAAGACGGCGCTGGTCGCCGAGGCGGCGCACCGTTTCACCGGCCCGTTCCTCGAAGAAGGCGCGCAGCGCCCCCAGATGCGCCCGCTCCACCGTCAGTCCCGCCGCCATGGCATGGCCGCCGCC
>JBATNB010000185.1:0-5241 GCA_049290135.1 Rhizobiaceae bacterium | reverse complement strand
ATGCCGGATCGATCATCGCCGTGGTGGCGACCGATGCGCCGTTGCTGCCGCACCAGTTGAAGCGGCTGGCGCGACGCGTGCCGCTGGGGCTTGCCCGCACCGGCGCCATCGGCGGGCACTCGTCGGGGGATTTCTTCCTTGCCTTCTCCACCGCCAATGGCGAGGCGATGGGCGAGGGCCTGCTTTCGGCGGAGTTCCTGGCCGATTCCGCCATCGATCCGCTGTTTGGCGCCGTGATCGAAGCCACCGAGGAGGCGGTCCTGGAGTCCATGATCGCCAACCGCACCATGGTCGGCCGCGACGGCGCGATCGCCCACGCGCTGCCGGCGGACCGCCTCGTCGACCTGCTGCGCGCCGCCGGGCGCATGGAATGACGTCCCCGCCCCGTCGCTCCCGAAACGTCCGTGTCGCAGCCGGACTGGAAACGCCGGTGGATTCATGATTGAGTTTCCTTCATCGACGTTCTGCGCAGGCTCTGGCCGGGCGGGACGTCTTGTCAGTGGCAAAGGGAGTACCCCATGACGAAGACCTTCATCGCCGCGCTTCTCGGCGCGACCCTGCTTTCCGCGCCTGCGCTGGCGGGCGACTCGGACGCCTGCAAGAAAGTCCGGTTCGCCGATGTCGGCTGGACCGACATCCAGGCCACCACGGGCGTCGCCTCGGTGTTGCTCGACGCCATGGGCTATGCGCCCGAGGTCCAGGTCCTGTCCGTGCCGGTTACCTACACCTCGCTGAAGAACAAGGACATCGACGTCTTCCTCGGCAACTGGATGCCGTCGATGGCCGGCGACGTGCAGCCCTACCTCGACGACAAGTCGGTGGAAACGATCGCGCAGAACCTGGAAGGCGCGGGCTACGGCATCGTCGTGCCGCAGTATGTGGCCGATGGCGGCGTCAAGGCGCTCGGCGACATGGCCGGTGCCAAGGACAAGTTCGCCGGCAAGATCTACGGCATCGAGCCGGGCAATGACGGCAACCGCATCATCCTTGACATGATTTCCGGCGGCTCGCTCGCCGGTTTCGAACTGGTCGAATCCTCGGAAGCCGGCATGCTGTCGCAGGCCGAGAAGTCGATGAAGAACAATGAGTGGATCGCCTTCCTCGGCTGGACGCCGCATCCGGTCATGGGCGAGATGGCCATCCACTATCTCGACGGCATGGGCGACAGCGGCTTCGGCGCCGCCACCGTCCACACCAACGTGCGCGCCGGCTATGTCGGCGAATGCCCGAACGTCGGCAAGTTCATCGCCAACCTGAAATTCTCGCTGTCGATGGAAAACCAGATCATGGACGCCATCCTCAAGGGCGGCGAGGCCAACGCCTCGGCCTTGGTCTGGCTGAAGGCCAATGCCGACGCGGTCGCGCCGTGGCTCGACGGCGTCACCGCCTTCGACGGCTCCGACGCGATGGCCGCCATCAAGGCCAAGCTCGGCGGCTGATCCGGCCGGCGACGGAATGAACCTGCGGGCGGCCGGGCCGGAAATCCGGCCGCCCGTTTCGGCTTGAGAAGCCGGAGACGGCTTCGGGGGGAGGAGGACGGCGGATGGACCCGGCCAGCCAGTGGCTTGCATCCCAGAAGATACCGGTCGGGCAATGGGGCAAGGCGTTTTTCACCTTCCTCACCGACAATTTCGAATGGTTCTTCGACACGCTCGCCCGGAGCTTCCGCATCGTGCTCGAAACCACGATCGGCGGACTTGTCTTCCTGCCGCCGGTCGTCCTGGCCCTCATCATCGCCGGTCTCGCCTGGTGGCTGCAGAAGAGCTGGAAGCTCGCGCTCGGCGTTCTGGTCGGCCTGCTGTTCATCATCAACCAGGGGCTCTGGAAGGAAACCGTCGAGACCCTGGTGCTCGTGGTGGCGGCCGCGGCCGCGTCCATGGCCATCGGCGTGCCTATCGGCATCTGGTGCGCGCACAACGAACGGGCCTGGAAAATCCTCCAGCCCTTCCTCGACCTCATGCAGACCATGCCCACCTTCGTCTACCTGATCCCGGTTCTCATCCTGTTCGGGCTCGGCATCGCGCCCGGCCTCATCGTCACCGTCATCTTCGCCGCGCCGACGCCGATCCGCCTGACCTATCTCGGCATCCGCTCCGTGCCGGTGCCCATGATCGAAGCCGGCCAGGCCTTCGGCGCCACGCCGCGCCAGCTCCTGTGGAAGGTCGAGCTTCCCGCCGCGCTCCCCACCATCATGGCCGGCTTGACCCAATGCATCATGCTGTCGCTGTCGATGGTGGTCATCGCCGCCCTCATCGGCGCCAACGGTCTCGGCAAACCGGTGGTGCGGGCGCTCAACTCCGTCAACATTCCGCTCGGGCTTGAAGCCGGCCTCGCCATCGTGGTGCTCGCCATCGTGCTCGACCGCATGAGCCGCGTCCGCGGCGGAGGTCTCAAATGAGCGCCGCGATCGAGTTCCGCGACGTCGACATCATCTTCGGCGGCGGCAAGGAGGCCCTGGACATGGCGACCGCTGGCGCCACGCGGTCCGACATCCTCGACAAGACCGGCGCCGTGCTTGGCTGCGCCGGCGCCAACCTTACCGTCAAGGAAGGCGAGATCTCCGTCCTCATGGGCCTTTCCGGCTCGGGCAAGTCCACGCTGCTGCGTGCCGTCAACGGCCTCAACAAGGTCACGCGCGGCGAGGTGCTGGTGCGCATGGAAGACCGCATGGTCGACGTCGTGTCATGCACCGACAAGGCGCTGCGCGAGGTCCGCCAGCGTGCCGTGGCCATGGTCTTCCAGCAATTCGCGCTCCTGCCCTGGCGCACGGTCGAGCAGAATGTCGGTTTCGGCCTCGAACTGGCCGGCGTTCCCGACGCCGAGCGCAAGGTCCGCGTCGACCGGCAGCTGAAGCTCGTCGGCCTCGACCAGTGGGCGAGGAAATATGGCCACGAACTGTCCGGCGGCATGCAGCAGCGCGTCGGCCTGGCCCGGGCGTTCGCCACTGAGGCGCCGATCCTGTTGATGGACGAGCCGTTTTCCGCGCTCGACCCGCTGATCCGCACCAAACTGCAGGACGAATTGCTCGACCTCCAGGCCAAGCTGAAGAAGACCATTCTCTTCGTCAGCCACGATCTGGAGGAGGCGCTCAAGATCGGCAACACCATCACCATCATGGAAGGCGGGCGCATCGTCCAGTCCGGTCCGCCGGAAGACATCGTGCTGAAGCCGGCCAACGCCTATGTGCGCGACTTCATCGCCAACGTGAATCCGCTCTCGGTCCTGACCGCCTGGAACATCATGCGCGACCGTCGCGATCTGGCCACCACCGATGACGGATGGATCTGGCTCGACCGGCGCCGCACCACGCGCTTCAAGCTCGACGCCAACGGCCTGGTCGAGGCCGCCGAACAGGACGGCAAGCCGATCGTCTGGGTCTCCTGCGACGATGTGGAAAAGATGCCCGACGACGCGCCGCCGGTGTTCTGGGCCAAGCCATCGACTTCGGTGAAGACGGTGATGCTGGCCATCCACAAGTCGAACACTGCGCCGGTCGCCATCTTCGATGAATCCTCGCGCTTCATCGGCGCCATCGGCGTGCGCGACGTGCTACAGGCCGTGCTGCGGCGCTGAGCCTTCCCGGGCGACATTCCTGTTGCCGAACGCGCCGGGGCAATTCTAGGATCGGCGCGGACAGACACAAGGAGCAGACATGAATCCGAAGGGCATGGCGGCAATCGTCACGGGCGGGGGTTCCGGACTGGGCGAGGCGACCGCGCGCGCGCTTGCCGCGGCCGGGGCGAAGGTGGCGCTGTTCGACGTGAACGTGAAGGGCGCGGAGAAGGTCGCCGCCGACATTGGCGGCCTCGCGGTCCGTTGCGACGTGTCGAGCGATGCCGCCGTTGAAGCCTTCGACGCGGCCGAGGCCGCCCACGGCCCGGCGCGCATCCTCGTCAACTGCGCCGGCATCGCCGTCGCCATGCGCACGACCTCCAGGGAAGGGCCGCACCCGCTCGACTATTTCCGCAAGGTCGTCGAGGTCAACCTGATCGGTTCCTTCAACATGATCCGCCTGTTCGCCGCGCGCTGCGAGAAGCTCGATCCGCTCGATGGCGGCGAGCGCGGCGTCATCATCAACACCGCCTCGGTCGCCGCCTATGACGGGCAGATCGGCCAGGCGGCCTATTCGGCCTCGAAGGGCGGCGTTGTCGGCATGACGCTTCCCGTCGCCCGCGACCTGTCGCGCGCCGGCATCCGCGTGTGCACCATCGCCCCCGGCCTGTTTCGCACCCCGATGCTGGCCGGCCTTCCGGAGGAGGCCCAGCAGTCGCTCGGCCTGCAGGTGCCCTTCCCGCCCCGCCTCGGCGACCCGGCCGAGTATGGCGCGCTCGCCATGCAGATCGTCACCAACCAGATGCTGAACGGCGAGACGATCCGCCTGGACGGCGCCATACGCATGGCGCCGAAATAGAGCGTGGCCGAGGGCGCGCGTTCCCCCGGCGGTCCGCTGGCCAGCCTGGTCGTCGTGGAAATGGCGGGCCTCGGGCCGGCCCCGCTTGCCTGCCTGATCCTGCGGGAAATGGGCGCCCGAATCATCCGCATCGAACGGCCGGACAATGCACGCGCCTTTCTCTCCGCTTCGCCCGAACTCGATCTCGACCGGCATGGCCGCGAGATCCTGACCGTCGACCTGAAGAAGCCGGCCGGGCGCGACCTTGTCGTTGCCATCGCCGCCCGCGCCGACCTCCTGGTGGAAGGGTTCCGCCCAGGCGTGATGGAGCGCCTCGGGCTCGGGCCCGACGATCTCACCGCCGCGAACCCGCGCCTTGTCTATGGGCGCATGACCGGCTTCGGCCAGCACGGGCCCCTCGCGGCGCGCGCCGGGCATGACCTGACCTACCTGGCGCTGACCGGTGCGCTGGCCGCCATCGGCCCGCCGGACAAGCCGATGCCGCCCTTGAACCTGGTCGCCGACTATGGCGGCGGTTCGATGTTCCTGGTCGCCGGCCTGCTGGCCGCACTCGTCGAGCGATCACTGTCGGGGCGCGGACAGGTGGTCGATGCCGCCATGGTCGACGGCGCCTCCATGCTTGCCGCGCCGTTCTTCGCCTTCATGAAGTCGGGGTTCTGGACCACGGAGCGGGCAGGCAATCTGCTCGACGGTGGCGCGCCCTTCTATGATGTCTATCGCGCCGCCTCGGGCGGCCATGTCGCCGTTGCCTGCCTGGAACCGCAATTCTTCGCCGAATTCTGCCGGCTCCTGCCGCTGGGCGAGCCCTATGCCTCGCGCCAGTACGACCG
>JBATNB010000184.1:0-3138 GCA_049290135.1 Rhizobiaceae bacterium | reverse complement strand
GCCTCGAGGCGCTCCAGCGGCAGCAGCGCGGTTTCGGCGAACGGCGCGACCGAGATGCGCCTGAGTTCGGCGACATGGCCGTAGCAGCCGAGATCGCGCCCGAGATCGCGCGCCAGCGCCCGCACATAGGCGCCCTTGCCGCTGTCGACCTCGAACACGGCATGGTCGCGATCCGGCCGGGCGAGCAGTTCGAACCGCTTGATGACCACCTCGCGGGCAGGCAACTCGACCATCTCGCCATCGCGGGCGAGATCATAGGCGCGCTCGCCATCGACCTTGATGGCGGAAAAGGCCGGCGGGCGCTGCAGGATGGCGCCGGTGTAGCGCGGCAACAGCGCGCGGATCGCGGCCTCGTCCGGGCGCGCGTCGGAGGTGGCCGTCGGCGCGCCCTCGCGATCGTCGGTGGAGCGCTCCTCGCCCCAGGCGACGGTGAAGCGGTAGGTCTTGCCGCCATCGACGACATAGGGGACGGTCTTGGTGGCCTCGCCAAGCGCGATCGGCAGCATGCCGGAGGCGAGCGGATCGAGCGTGCCGGCATGGCCGGCCTTGTCGGCGTTGAACAGCCATTTCACCTTCGACACCGCCTCGGTCGACCCCATGCCGAACGGCTTGTCGAGGACGATCCAGCCATTGACCTTGCGTCGCGGCGCGCGGCGGGGCTTCGACATCATTCGTCCTCCCCGCCCTCGTCATGGTCGAGATCGCGCGCCACCTCCGGCGAGTGCAGCAATTCATCGATCCGGCGGTAATTGTCGTAGGAGGTGTCGGGCCGGAACCGCACCTCGGGCATGTAGCGCATCTGCCGGAGCGCCGGCGACAGGCGGCCGCGGATGAAGCGGGCATGGCGGTTGAGCGCCTCGACGACCTCGGCCTCGTCCCTGGCGCCCAGCGGCGTGACGAAGGCGGTGGCGAGCTTCAGGTCGGGCGACATGCGCACCTCGGAGACCGAGATCACATGGTTCTCGATGATGTCGTCGCGGATGTCGCCGCGCTGGAGGATCTGCGACAGCGCGTGGCGGACCTGCTCGCCGACGCGCAATTGCCGCTGCGACGGTCCCTTGCCGCCTTCGAACCTGGTCATGGGCGTTTTCCCGTGCCGCGGGCGGCGGATTCGAACCGCCGCCGCCTGCTCATCCCTGTTGTCGCCGGATGCGTTCCGATCCGGCCCGCGCGGGCGGCCGCCTTACAGCGACCGCTTGATCTGCTCGACGCGGAAGCACTCGATCTGGTCGCCCTGGCGGATGTCGTCGTAGTTCACGAACGCCATGCCGCACTCCTGGCCGACATGGACTTCCGCCACCTCGTCCTTGAAACGCTTCAGCGTCTTCAGCGTGCCCTCGTGGATGACGACATTGTCGCGCAGCAGGCGGACGCCGACACCGCGCTCCACCTTGCCTTCGGTGACACGGCAGCCGGCGACCTTGCCGACCTTGGTGATGTTGAACACCTCCAGGATCTCGGCATAGCCGAGGAAGGTCTCGCGCCGTTCGGGCGACAGCAGGCCGGACATGGCCGCCTTCACGTCATCCACCAGGTTGTAGATGATGTTGTAGTAGCGGATTTCCGTCCCGCCGCGCTCGGCGGCGTCGCGCGCCTGCACGTTGGCGCGCACGTTGAAACCGATGATGGCGGCGGAAGACGCCTCGGCCAGCGAGATGTCGCTCTCGGTGATGGCGCCGACGCCCGAATGCACGATCTTGGCGCGCACCTCGGCGGTGGACAGCTTTTCCAGCGCGCCGGCGATGGCTTCGACCGAGCCCTGCACGTCGGCCTTGATGACGAGCGGGAATTCCTTGACGCCGGCGGTCTGCAGCTGGCTCATCATCTGCTCCAGCGAGCCGCGGCTGCCGGACTGGCGTGCCACCGCCTTCTCGCGGGCGAGCCGCTGGCGGTATTCGGCGATCTCGCGGGCGCGGGCCTCGTTCTCCACGACGGCGAAGCGGTCACCGGCGTTCGGCGCGCCGTGAAGGCCGAGGATCTCGATCGGCATGGCCGGCGGCGCATCCTTCATCGCCTCGCCGCGATCGTTGACGAGCGCGCGCACGCGGCCCCACTGGTCGCCGGCCACCAGGATGTCGCCGGTCTTCAGCGTGCCGTTCTGCACCAGCACGGTCGCCACCGGTCCACGTCCCTTGTCGAGCTTCGCCTCGATGACGACGCCCTCGGCGGTGCGGTCCGGATTGGCCTTCAGGTCGAGCACTTCCGACTGCAGCAGGATCGTCTCCAGCAGCTTGTCGAGATTGGTGCCCTTGAGCGCGGAGACCTCGACGTCGAGCACGTCGCCGCCCAGCTTCTCGACGAACACCTCGTATTTCAGAAGCTCGGTCCTGACCTTCTCCGGGTTGGCCTGATGCTTGTCGATCTTGTTGATCGCCACGATCATCGGCACCTTGGCCGCCTTGGCGTGGTTGATGGATTCGATCGTCTGCGGCATCACCGAATCGTCGGCGGCCACGACCAGGATCGCGATGTCGGTGGCCTGGGCGCCGCGGGCGCGCATGGCGGTGAACGCCTCGTGGCCGGGCGTGTCGATGAAGGTGATCTTCTGGCCGTTCTTCTCCACCTGGTAGGCGCCGATGTGCTGGGTGATGCCGCCGGCCTCGCCGGCCACGACATTGGCGTTGCGGATGGCGTCGAGCAGCGAGGTCTTGCCGTGGTCGACATGGCCCATGATGGTGACGACCGGTGGGCGCGGCTTCAGCGCCGCGGCGTCGTCGGTGATGTTGAAGATGCCGGTTTCCACGTCGGATTCGGAAACGCGGCGCACCGTGTGGCCGAATTCGTTGGCCACCAGTTCGGCCGTGTCGGCATCGATCACGTCGCCGGGCTTCATCATCTGGCCCTGCTTCATGAAGAACTTCACCACGTCCACGGCGCGTTCGGCCATGCGCTGGGCAAGCTCCTGGATGGTGATGGTCTCGGGCAGCTGCACCTCGCGCGCGATCTTCTCGCGCGGTCCGGCCTGCATGGCGCGCTTGAACTTCTCCTGGCGGCGGCGCATCGACGAGATCGAACGACCGCGCGCGCTTTCCTCGTCATCGGTGAGGGCGCGGGTGACGGTGAGCTTGCCGCGGCGCGCCTCATCGGCGGTCTTGGTGACCTTCGGCACGCGCGGCGCCTCGACGACCTTCACCGGGC
>JBATNB010000183.1:0-5436 GCA_049290135.1 Rhizobiaceae bacterium | reverse complement strand
GCATGCGTTCCGCGCCCGCCCAGGCAAGCGCGGCCGCGGCGGTGGCGGTGATGGTGTTGAGCAGCGCCTGCGCGGTCAGCCCGTTTGCCTCGAGGTTGGAGCCGGCGTTGAAGCCGAACCAGCCGACCCACAGCAGGCAGGCGCCGATGAAGGTGAAGGTCAGATTGTGGGGCGCCATGTTCTCCTTCATGAAGCCGACGCGCGGTCCGACGACGAGCGCGGCGACCAGGCCGGCGATACCGGCGTTGATGTGAACGACCGTGCCGCCGGCGAAATCGAGCGCGCCCATTTCGAACAGCAGGCCGCCTCCGGCCCAGACCATGTGGGCGATCGGCAGGTAGGAGAAGGTGAACCACAGCACGATGAAGGCCATCACCGCGCCGAAGCGCATGCGCTCGGCGATCGCCCCGACGATGAGCGCCGGAGTGATGGCGCCGAAGGTCAGCTGGAAGATGACGAACGCCAGTTCGGGAATGACAACGCCCTCGGAGAAGGTCGCCGCGGTCGAATCCGGAGTCACGCCGGCGAGGAACAGCTTGTCGAAGCCGCCGAAGAAGGCATTCGAGCCGTCACCGCCGAAGGCGATCGAATAGCCGTAGGCGACCCACAGCAGGGCGATGACGGAGAATCCGGCCAGCACCTGCATGAGGACAGAGAGCATGTTCTTGGCGCGCACGAGGCCGCCATAGAACAGCGCGAGGCCCGGGATCGTCATCAGGATGACCAGGATCGTCGATACCAGCATCCAGGTGGTGTCGCCCTTGTCGGGAACCGGCACCGCCGGCGCTTCGGCCGCGGTCTGCGCCAGGGCCATCATCGGGAGCGACAGCGCCGCCATCGTGGCGGCGGCGGCGCTCTTGAGGGAAATCAGTTTCATCGGATTGATCCTTTCTGTCTCAGAGCGCGTCGCCGTCGGTCTCGCCCGTGCGGATGCGCACGGCCCGATCGAGCGGCGTGACGAAGATCTTGCCATCGCCGATCTGTCCGGTGCGCGCCGCGCCGGAGATCGCCTCGACGGCGCGGTCGACGAGATCGGCGGGAACCGCCACCTCGATCTTCACCTTGGGCAGGAAGCTCACGGCATATTCGGCGCCGCGATAGATCTCGGTATGCCCCTTCTGCCGCCCGTAGCCTTTGACTTCGGTGACGGTGAGGCCCTGGATGCCGACGGCGGTCAGCGCCTCGCGCACCTCGTCGAGCTTGAATGGCTTGATGACGGCCATCACGATTTTCATGGTTCACCCTTCGCGTTTGCGGGTTGCCCGCGATTTCGAACGTCACCGGCCGGATCGCCAAAATCCGGCCGACGCCCGCGAAGGGAGATTCAAGGCGCGTGCCAGTTTCGCCAAGGTATTGATTTTACGTGATTCAAGCGCCTCGCACCCCGGAAGGAGAACCAGGGCAAGCCGAGGCGGTGCCTGTTATTTAAGCTCAATGGGAGTGCTGGCTATTTTTTAGGCTTCTGCCGGAGACGGATCAGGCCTTCCTGCGCCACGGATGCGATCAGGCGGCCATCGCGGGCATACAGGCTGCCGCGCGACAGGCCGCGCGCGCCCGACGAGGAGGGGCTGTCCTGGGTATAGAGGATCCAGTCGTCGAGCGGATCGTCGCGGTGGAACCACATCGCATGGTCGAGGCTGGCGGCCTGGATTTCCGGCTCGAACACGGCGCGCCCGTGGGCATGGGTGGCGGTGTCGAGCAGGGTCATGTCCGACAGATAGGCAAGGATCGCCGCGCGCATGGCCGGATCGGCGGGAACCGGCCCGGTGGTGCGCATCCAGACGTTCTGGCGCGGCGGCAGTTTCTCGCGGCTGACATAGTGGGTGAGCGAAACCGGCTTGATCTCCATCGGCCGTTCGCGGCTCCAGAAGGCGCGGATGTTGTCGGGGATCTGCCCGGCGGCCGCCGCGGCCAGTTCGCGCTGGCTCGGCAGGGTTTCGGGCGCCGGAATGCCGGCAGGCGCGTCCATCTGGTGCTCCAGGCCGTCCTCGGCCACCTGGAACGAGGCCTCGAGCGAAAAGATCGCCTGGCCGATCTGGATCGCCGTGACCCGCCGCGTGGTGAACGATCCGCCGTCGCGCAACCGGTCGACATCGAAGACGATGGCATGGGCCGGATTGCCCGGCAGCATGAAGTAGCCGTGCAGCGAATGGACCCGGCGCGCCGGATCGACGGTGCGCTGCGCCGCGACGAGGGCCTGCGCGATCACCTGGCCGCCGAAGACGCGCAACCAGGCGGTCTGGTGGCTGCGACCGCGAAACAGATTGTGTTCCAGCTGTTCGAGGTCGAGAATGTCGATCAGTTCCTGCATGGCCGCGGACATCGGCGCTTTTTCCTTTCCTGCCGTGGAGACCGGGGTTATCGAGCAGGACGGCAGAGCGTCAAGCCTCGGGAGAACGATGATGGCGAAACCGGCACGAAAGGAACAGGCGACCGCAGCCGGCCATGACGTGTTCATCGCCGGCGCGGGCTATGTCGGGCTCGCGGTCGCCGTCGCCATCAAGGCGGCCCGGCCGGGCCTCTCCGTCGGCGTGGCCGACGCCGCTCCCCCGGGCGCATGGGCGAAGGACGTGCGCGCTTCCGCCATCATCGCCGCCGCCATCCGCATGCTGCGGCGCCTCGGCGTGTGGGACGAGATCGAACCGCATGCCGAGCCGATCCTCGACATGGTGGTCACGGATTCGCGCGCCAGCGATCCGGTGCGTCCGGTGTTCCTGACGTTCGCCGGCGAGGTGGAGCCGGGCGAACCGTTCGCACACATGATCCCCAACGTGGCGATGAACGCGGCGTTGCGCCGGCGCGCCGGCGAACTCGGCATTTCGGTCGAGGACGGCGTGGCGGTGACGGGCTATGCGCAATCGGGCGGTCACGCCACGGTCAGCCTCGCCGATGGCCGCGCGGTCACGGCGCGCCTTGTGGTCGCCGCCGACGGCGTCAGGTCGAAACTGCGCGACATGGCTGGCATCAAGCATGTGCGCTTCGAATACGGCCAGTCGGGAATCGTGTGTACCGTGGAGCATGAGCGGCCGCATGAGGGACGCGCGGAGGAGCATTTCCTGTCCGCCGGCCCGTTCGCCATCCTGCCGCTCAGAGGCAACCGATCCTCGATCGTCTGGAACGAGGAGACCGAAACCGCCAACCGGCTGGTCAAGGCCGATCCGCTGGTGTTCGAGGCCGAGCTGGAGCAGCGCTTCGGGCTGAAGCTCGGCGATATCAAGGTGATCGACACGCCGCGGGCCTTCCCGTTCGGCCTGACGCTGGTGCGCGATTTCGTGGCGCCGCGCTTCGCGCTCGCCGGCGATGCCGCGCACGGCATCCACCCGATCTCCGGGCAGGGCCTCAATCTCGGTTTCAAGGATGTCGCGGCGCTGGCCGAGACCATCGTCGACGCCGACCGCATGGGCGAGGACTTCGGCGCGCTCGACGTGCTGAAACGCTACGAGCGCTGGCGGCGGTTCGACACGGTGCGCATGGGGGTGACCACCGACGTGCTCAACCGCATGTTCTCCAACGACTTCGCGCCGCTGCGCGCGTTGCGCGATGTCGGGCTCGGCCTGGTCGACCGGTTCGATCCGCTGAAGCGCTACTTCATCCGCGAGGCCTCCGGCCTGGCCGGGCCGTCGCCCCGCCTGCTGCGGGGCGAGGCGATCTGAGCCGGTTCACGCCGGCTGGCCGAACATCTGGTCATAGGCGGCAAGCGCCTCGGCGGCATAGATCGCCGACGGTCCGCCGCCCAGATAGATGACGACGCCGAGCGCCTCGGCGATTTCCTCGCGCGTGGCGCCATACTTCACCGCCGCCTTGACGTGGAAGACGATGCAGCCATCGCAGCGCGCCGCGACGCCGAGCGCCAGCGCGATCAGCTCCTTGGTCTTGGAGTCCAGCACGCCCGGTTCGATTGCCGCCCTGGCCAGATCGGCGAAGCCCTTGGCGACCGTCGGGATTGCCTTGCGCATCGCCGCCATGCGGGCATTGGTCTGGTCGTTCAGCTGTTTCCAGTCGGAGGCAGACATATTGCAATTCTCCTATGAGTCTGCCCGCCTATCGCACGGGTGCGCCGCGTCCGGATTGACCGGGGTCAAACCCGCCGGGTCACATGGACCGGTCGACGCCGCGATAGGCCTGCGACCCCCAGACCGCGCGCACGCGCTCGTCGCGGCCGCAGCCCTTGCGATAGCGCTTGTAGGCCTTGGTCTGGTCGACGAAGCCGAACATGGTGAGGCGTTTCTTCATGCCGAGATAGAAGTCCTGGTGCTCCTCTTCCGCCATCCAGAACCGCGCCGGCCCGTCGACGGGGGTGACGATCGGCCGGCCGAGCGCCGTCTCGCCGTCGCCGATCGCCTGGCGCGCCTCTTCCGCCTGGCGCTCGTCGAGGGCATGGATCGCCGACGTATAGGCGTGCCCGCGGTCGCAGAACTGCCCGCCCGCGTCGGTCACGTCGATGGTGCGCAGGAAGGTGGCAACGAGATCGCGGTAGGAAATGACCCGGTCGTCGAACGTCACCTGCACCACCTCGCGGTGCCCGCCCTTCTCGTAGGTCTCGTAGGTCGGATTGGCAGCCTTGCCGCCGGCATAGCCCGACACGGTCGACAGCACGCCGCTGACATGGTCCATGTCGGACTCGAGGCACCAGAAGCAGCCCCCGGCAAACAGCGCGGTCCGGGTTTCGGCCGCGGCCGGCTGGATGGACAGCAGGGTGGTCAGGACAAGAAGGATGGAACGGATCATGAGGATCTCCCGGATTGACCCTGCCATACCGCCGGATCGCGGCGATCCAAAATCACGTGATTGCACAAGGCGGTGATCCGGCGCCGCGATCGCGGCGTATCAGCGTCAAGCCCTCCCTGGACCGGATCCCGCCATGCGCCTCGTTCTCGCCGTTCTTGCCCTGACCCTTGTCCCGCCGGCCGGCGCCGCCACGCTGAAGGAGGTGATCGCCACCTGCGGCGACGATGGCGAGCGTCTGTGCAAGGGGGTCGGCTACGGCAAGCCGATGCAGACCTGCCTCGAAGGCCGGAAGGACGAGTTGACCCCCGCCTGCAAGGCGCTCGTCGACCGGCTGCGCAACGGCGAGAAGGTGACGTTGTTCTGATCCCGCCGCCAGCACGGCGTCCTCGCGGCGCGGTTTCCCGGGCCCGGCCTTGCGACCGCCGCCCATGAGGGGCCGGACCGGCATTGCAGGAACATGCGGGTTCATCTCTTCGGCCATGGCTTCTCCCTTGCCACGCCCGGTTGCCCGTCTGGCTGTTGAAAGACCCCCCGTCCGGCCCTTCGGGCCAGCTTCTCCCCGGCGGGGAGAAGGCAGGGGCTTGGGGAAGACGGGCGGCCGAGGATCGCCGGTCTTTTGTATTGTGTGCGACCTTTCGGCCGCCCGTCCGGTGTGCTTGTCGCCAGGCGGCATCATCGCGGCGGCGCATTCCCGCTGCGACCCGACCT
>JBATNB010000182.1:0-11699 GCA_049290135.1 Rhizobiaceae bacterium | reverse complement strand
GGGCGCGCCGATGCGCAGGTCGCACGCCGCCGCGAGGCCGAACCCGCCGCCGAAGCAGACGCCGCGAATGGCGGCGATCGTCGGAAAGGCGGCCTCGCGCAGGGCGCGAAACGCGTCGGAATTGCCCTGTTCGTAGGCCATCGCGGTATCGGCGTCGCGCCGCACCGTCTCGAACTCGCCGATATCGGCGCCGGCGCAGAAATCCTCCCCGGCGCCGGCCAGCACGAGCACGCGGGTCGCGGACGGCAGCGCTGCGACGCGGTCGGCAAGGTCGCGCCACATGGCGGCGGTGACCGCGTTCTTGCGCGACGCACGGTTGATGGTCAGGCGGGCAATGCCGTCGGCGAGTTCGAACAGGAGCGGTTCGGCGGTCATGGCGCTTGATGCCACGGGCGACCGCCGGGGAAAAGGGCAAGCCGGCGTCAACCATCACGCGAACGCGACCTGCGATCACGAAATCGCCGATTCACGGCCGGCGCGAAGCGCGCTATAGTCGCCCCTCCCAACCCCGACCTTGAACCGGGAGACCAGAATGAACGCCCGCATCCAGCCGAAGAACGAACGCATCCAGCCGATTGACCCGATCTGGTCGTCGGTGCGCAGCGAAGCCGAAACCGTGGTGGCCCGCGATCCGCTGCTGTCGGCGTTCCTCTATTCCACCATCCTCAATTACGGCTCGCTGGAAGAGGCGGTGATGCACCGCATCGCCGAGCGGCTCGACCACCAGGACATTCCCGCCGACCTCATCCGCCAGACATTCGAGGCGATGCTTGCCGACCGCCCGGATTTCAGCGAGGTGCTCAGGGTCGACATCCAGGCCTATTACGACCGCGATCCGGCCTGCGACCGCTACCTGATGCCGGTGCTCTACTTCAAGGGCTTCCACGCCATCCAGACCCACAGGCTGGCGCACTGGCTGTGGCGCGGCGGGCGCAAGGATTTCGCGCTCTACCTGCAGAGCCGCTCGTCCTCGGTGTTCCAGACCGACATCCATCCGGCGGCCGAAATCGGACGCGGCATCTTCGTCGACCATGCGACGGGGCTGGTCATCGGCGAAACCGCGAGCGTCGGCGACAATGTGTCGATGCTGCACGGCGTGACGCTGGGCGGCACCGGCAAGGAGGGCGGCGACCGCCATCCGAAGATCCGCACCGGCGTGCTCATTGGCGCCGGCGCCAAGATCCTCGGCAACATCGAAGTGGGGTGCTGCGCCAAGATCGCCTCCGGGTCGGTGGTCCTCAACCCGGTTCCCGAGCACAAGACGGTGGCCGGCGTGCCGGCGCGCATCGTCGGCGAGGCGGGCTGCGCGGAGCCGGCACGGCAGATGGACCAGCGCATCCAGCCGGCCGATTGAGCGGCGAAGGCTTTACAGCGCGCGCGGCGGCGTGGCACATGCCGGCGAACCCAGGGTGCGCCGGCCAGCCCGCCGCGCCCGCCAATGCCCGGGAGATTCCATGAAGCCGGAAGAACTGAAGAAGCTCGACGCCTACTTCAAGCGCCTGTTCCAGAACCCGCGCCTGATCGTGCGGGCGCGGCCGCGGATCAATGATTCGTGCGAACTCTATCTCGAAGACGAGTTCCTCGGCATCGTCACGCGCATCGAGGACGAGGGCGAGACGTCCTACGACCTGTCGATGTCGATCCTCGACATCGATCTCGACTGATCAGCGCGCCGGCCGGGTGCGCACGAGGTCGGTGGCCCGGGCGCGAACGGCGGCGTCGAGGTCGCGCCAGTCGGCCAGGAGTTCGCGCGGGAAGCGCCAGGTGAGGCTCAGGCCCTCACCGACATGGATGTCGGTCTCGCACGGGGCCACGATCCCTTCGGCATTCTCCAGACAACGGGCGACGAACAATTTGTCGTCGCCATCGCCGGCCACGACCAGCGATTCGTCCAGATATCCCGACCGCCCGGTGAATCGGTGGACGACGAGGCCGGCCGGGCCGGGGACGCCCGGGCCGATCAGCGCCTTGTAGATCGGGGCATAGCGGCCGATCATGTCGCGCGACATGCTGCGCGGCTCCAGCGACAGGAACAGGATGGCGCCGCTACTGGCCGCGTTGAAGCGGTCGCGCGCGGCCTCGGTGTAGCCCTGCATCCCGGGCCATTCGGCATAGAGGTCGAGGCGCTCGGTCTCGCCGTCGCGGCGGCTGGCGGCAAACCGGATCATGTTGGCCGGCGCGATGACGACATCGTTGCCGATGACGATCTCGTGCAGTTCGGTGGAATCGGTGTGGCCGCCGAGGGCGATATCGCGGCCGAGCCAGAGGCCGGCGAGCTTGATGACCGCCGCCAGGATGGCCGCGCCCAGGAACACGAAGAACACCTTGCGCATGAAGCCGTGGTCGACGATGTGCAGCGCGCCGTCGTCGGTCACGGTGGTGGTCATGGCGTCTCCCCGGGTTCAGGCGCGCTGTGCCGAAACCGTACGGCGGACAACGGCGCGATTCTTGCACCCCATCCTCCAGCCAGCCGGTTAAAGGGGGGTTAACCATGTTTTGGGTCATCACCACGATTGCCTACGCGCTTGCCGCGGGCCTGGCCTTCGGCGGCATGGCGGCGACGCTGATCCGCGAATTCGGCGGCGGCGAGCCGCGATTCCGGCCGCCATTCGCCGATCCCGCCCATGTGCTGCGCTCGCTCGGCATCACGCTTGCCGCCGGGCCGTACATGCTGGCCAACGAAGCGATCGCGGCGCGGCGCGAGGGAGCGATCTCCGGCCTCTCGTTCGCAACGGCGCTGCTGCTGTGCGCGGCCTGGGCCCTTGCGGCCGGCGTCGTGCTGGTGTTCCTTGCCGAAACGCTGACCGGCCAGACGGCCTGACGAGGGAGGCCGGGATGGCCCTTTACGCGCTCGACGGGGTCGCCCCGGAACCCTGCCCGGACGGCTCGAATTTCATCGCGCCCGACGCGCAGCTGATCGGACGCGTGGTGCTCGGCCGCGATGCGTCGGTCTGGTACGGGGCGGTGCTGCGCGGCGACAACGAACCGATCAGGGTCGGCGAGCGCTCCAACATCCAGGAGCATTGCGTGCTGCATACCGACATGGGATTTCCGCTCGGCATCGGCCGGGACTGCACGATCGGCCATCGCGCGATGCTGCATGGCTGCACGATCGAGGACAATTGCCTTGTCGGGATCGGCGCCATCATCCTCAACGGCGCGCGCATCGGCCGCGGCAGCCTCGTGGGCGCCGGCGCGCTGGTCACCGAAGGCAAAATCTTCCCGCAGAACAGCCTGATCATCGGCTCGCCGGCCCGGGTCGCGCGCGTGCTCGACGCCGATGCGGTGGAGCGGATCCGGTTGTCGGCGGCGCATTATGTCGACAATGCGCGGCGTTTCCGCGCCGGCCTCCGCGAGATCTGAAGCAACGCGTTCCCTGAAAAAAGGCGGAGCCGGCCCTGGGACAGGGGCCGGCTCCTTAACCCGGTCGTTGGGGACGGGGAGGGTGGGGACTCGACCGGGTATTCTTCCTGTTCAGTTCCTGACCGAACCGACGATGGACGCCGGACGGCCCTGCACGGACACCCATTCGCCGGCGTTCTTCGACGATTGGCGTTTCAGGAAACGGTATTCCGTCTCGTTCCAGGCAAGGACGCGAGGCTCGAGATTGTCGAGCACGAAGTCGCCCATGTCGGTGCGGACGGTCAGAACCGCGTGGCCATCGCCATTGCGCTGGCGCACCACGGTCATCAGAAGGGTGCTGGCCGGCACGCCGGCTGCCATCAGCTGGCGGCGCTTTTCCAGCGCGTAATCCTCGCAGTCGCCTTCCCGATCGGGGTAGGACCACACTTCCTCGCGGCCCCACAATTCCCAGTCGGTCTTCGGCGCAACCATGACGTTGACCGCGTTGTTGACATCGACGATGCGGGCCCAGAGCTTGCGGCTGAGATGAACCGGCTTGCGTTCGCCCCGGTTCGGGCCGCATTCGTCCGGATTCGCCACGCAGAAATCGAAATGCCCGACCGGCTGCGACGTCAGCGCGCCATCCGGCATGTACCGCTCGTCGGCGCCGGCCGGCGACGCGGCGATCACGGTCGCCCCGACCGCGAATGCCTTTGCCATCCTCAACGCTTTTATTTTCATTGTTGCGTCTCCCCGTTGACGCGACAATGACAGTCTCATCTTTACTTCACGCGAAACTCCGAAGTATCAATTGAGTATTATTATCAGACAAGTGCAGTTAAAAGAGAAAAGTATTTGAACTGTATTTCAATTTGTTTTGAGCAAAAGGTCGCGCATATTCTTCATCGCAGATTAAGCATGCGTGCGATGGCGCGAAAACGAAAACGCCGCCCGGAGGCGGCGTTGTTCAAGGCCGGAAAATCAGCGGAACTCAGGCGGATTTGCGATCCAGCGCCGAATCGATGGTGTCGGCGCGCTGCAGCACGGCGAACTCGACGGCGATGCCATCGTCGAAATGACGCACGACGGTGCCGCGCATGGTGCCGAGCGTGACCCGGGTGCCGAGCGCCGGGCGGACGTCCAGTTCGACGGCGGCGCCGGACAGCGAAAGGTCGATGATGCGGCACTGGTACTGGCGGCCGTCTTCCATGCCGAGCACGGAGATCGGATTGCGCGGGGCGATGCGCTCGTGGCGGCGATCCTCCGGCAGGTCCAGCTCGTGCTTGTTGGCAAGCCAGGTGATCTGCGCGGCGAGCTTGTCCTTCTTGCGGTCGGAGGCAAGGATGGTCATGGCGAAGCCGTCGGACAGGGTGCGGGTGAGCACGCCTTCGATGCGGCCGAGGTGATCGAGATAGCAGATCACCTTTTCGCCGAGGTGACCGACATGATTGGTCAGCAGCGCGACGTTGCCGGGAGAGATGTCGGACACCTGGCAGGGATGCTCGGTTCGGTCTTCAAGCATGAAGCGGCCATAGATGCGCACCGGCACGCGCTGGAAGACGCGCCGTTCGCTCTGGCTTCGATCGTGTTCGTGGAAATTCGCCGTCATGCCTGAACCGGTTTGTTTGCAGCCGGGATCACTTCAAAATGACGATAGGCGCGAATCGGTTAACGAACCGTGTTTTTGTCGCGGTCGGACAGGCCGCCCTCGAGCACGACCAGATGGCGGACCTTGCGGGCCGGATGCGTGCCCGGCGCGGGAGCGGACAGGTCGGCCTGGCGGGGAAAGAGGCGCGGGACGTCAAGCGTCGGCCGGTTGGTGAGAAACAGCGGATCCTTGTCCGGATCGAGGACCCGGAGCGCCTCGATGTCGAGCGCGTCGAGCGGATCGGCGCCGAGCCAGTAGGGCTTGTCCAGGGCGAAGGTGGCGCCGAGCAGGCGGTGGGAATCCTGGCTGGCGTCGAGCGGCAGCAGGATGGTCTCGAACGGATTGGAGCGGCCGCCGACGGTGCGCCCGCGCGACTCGATGATTGCGACCATGCCATTGGCCACGACATTGCGCACCAGTCGGGCCATCTTGACCTGATCGTCGGCGCTCCAGGTCGACAGGAAGGCAAAACCCTTCAGCTCACGGCCGAACACCGCGCAAAGGCGGGTGCCGGCCAGCCGGAACACCGGCGTTTCCCGCAGGTCGATCTCCAGAATGAAGGTATCGGCGAGCAGGGTGCGGATGTCGGCCGGTTCGATCTCCGTCCGCGTCGGCGCGCGGCGGGTGCCACGCAGCCGATTCCAGTATTGAAACAATTCATGTGTCCCGGCGTTCTGCATGTTCTTCCGCCCCTGCGGACCGTGTGACCCATTTCGAGACGGGACCGCGGCTTTGCGTTGTCGATAGGAAGGCAAATGCAGGAACCGCGCCACACCGGGTTCGCGTCATCCACGGGCCGGGGCAGTTAAGGTTAACGAAGGGTTGACGTTGCCGCCGGGCCCGCGGCGTGGCATCACATCACCATTCCACGAAGCGCCACGCTTCGCAGCACGGAACACAGATCTGGGGAGAGCAGGGGCTCGACCGGCCGTTCAGGGGAAACCCTGGACGGCCTTTCTTTTTGGCCGGGATCGCGGCATTGCTGCCCGGGGAGCGGAACCCCCGGGGATCATCATGACCGGCAACTGGCAGAACCGACCCGCAAGCGATCCGGCGATCAACCTGGCGCCGGTGGTGGTGGCGACGATCCTGGCACTTGTCGCCGTCCATGCGGCGCGCGTGTTTCTGCTCGACGCCGAAGCCGACCTGGCGGTGTTGTTGCGGTTCGCCTTCATCCCCGCCGCCGTCGAGGAAGGCGGGCCGCTGGCGCCGGCATTCCTCCTGCGATTCGTCAGCCACAATTTCCTGCATGGCGATTCCACCCATCTGGCGATCAACGCGGTCTGGCTCGCAGTGTTCGGATCGCCGCTTGCCGTGCGGATCGGCGCGACGCGGTTCGTCCTGTTCACCATCGCGGTCGGCGCGGCGGGGGCGTCGCTGTTCTGGGCGTTGCATCCGGGGGTGCCGGCGCTGCTCATCGGTGCGTCGGGAGCGATCTCCGGCATGACCGGCGCGGCGGCGCGTCTCGGCTTCCGGGTCGACCGTTCGCGCCGGCCGTCGGCGTTCGCCGGCGCACTGTTGCCGGCGGCCGCGGCCATCGCCCACCCGCTGGTGCTGCGGTACGTGCTGATCTGGTTCGGCCTCAACATCGGCATTGGCGTGGTAAGCCTTTATGCCGGAGGTCCGCTCATTTCCTGGGAAGCGCATGCCGGCGGGTTCCTGGCCGGGTTTTTCGGGTTCGCCGCGTTCGATCGCCGCACTTGAAATGATCGGCGGCCCGACGCACGATCCGGCAAGCGGGTTGCCTGCGCTTGCTCGCCAGGGAAGGAGTACGCCATGTCCGTGAAGACCATTCTCCAGGCCAAGGGCCGGGATGTTGCCACCGCCGGCGCCGCCGACAGCGTCGCATCGGCCATCGCCACGCTAGCCGAGCGGCGCATCGGCGCGCTGGTGATCGTCAAGGATGGCGGCGGCATCGCCGGCATCCTCTCCGAACGCGACATCATCCGCGCGCTCGGCAAGGACGGCGCCGGGGCGCTGAAGCAACCCGTCTCGACCTACATGACGGCCAAGGTGAAAACCTGCACGGAGACCAACACCGTCAACGATGTCATGGCGATCATGACCGCCGGCCGCTTCCGCCACCTGCCGGTGGTCCATGACGGCAAGCTTGCCGGGATCGTGTCGATCGGCGACGTGGTGAAGAAGCGCATCCACGACGTGGAGCACGAGGCCGAAGCCATCCGCGCCTACATCGCCTCGGCATAAAAAAAGCGGCCCGGCTT
This sequence comes from Rhizobiaceae bacterium, assembly GCA_049290135.1. Lineage (GTDB taxonomy): Bacteria > Pseudomonadota > Alphaproteobacteria > Rhizobiales > Rhizobiaceae > JADJTR01. The sequence goes on along the minus strand of JBATNB010000182.1, from coordinate 4,484 downwards.
GGGACCGGGCCTAGGCAGAGGGAGAGGCGGGGGACGGTTCGCTACGGCGCGACCGTCCCGATCGGGTCGCCCAGACGGGCGAAAATCTCGCGGTTGCGGCAAAAGACCGGCGCCAGGTCGGCGCTGCTTCTGCCGGCAAGCCAGTTGCCGCACGCGGCCGTATGCGCGCATCCCTGGCAACGAAGGGTGGCGCTGCGCAGATAATGCGCACCTTGCGCGCCGGCAGGCATCCGATCGGCCACTCCGACCGCCCGGATCATCCGGGACATCAGTTCGGAGCGTTCAAACATGGTTCCGATGAGACTGGCCAGCGCCATGCATTCCCCCTTGTCGCGGGAAGAGCACCAGAATCGGCGCGCCATCGCCTTGATCCAGGTCAAGGTTCCGGCGCGGCTTGCGTCCCGGATCGCTTTCCTCTAGCCGATGCTTAACGAAACAAACCCTTCGCCCAGGCCGTCCATGAGCATCGTCGACACCCGCATTCCCGATCCCAAGCGCTTTGTGCCGGGCGCCACCGGCGACTGGGAAATCGTCATTGGCCTGGAAGTGCATGCGCAGGTGACCTCGCGGGCCAAGCTGTTTTCCGGCGCATCGACGGAGTTCGGCGCGGCGCCGAACGCCAATGTCAGCCTCGTCGACGCGGCGATGCCGGGCATGCTGCCGGTCATCAACGCGGAATGCGTGCGCCAGGCGGTCAGGACCGGGCTCGGACTGAAGGCGCGGATCAATCATCGCAGCGTCTTCGACCGCAAGAACTACTTCTATCCGGACCTGCCGCAGGGCTACCAGATCTCGCAGTACAAGCAGCCGATCGTCGGCGAGGGCAAGGTGAGCGTGGCGGTCGGCCCGGACCGGAGCGGCAATTACGAGGACATCGAGATCGGTATCGAGCGGCTGCACCTGGAGCAGGATGCCGGCAAGTCGATGCACGACCAGCACCCGACCATGTCCTATGTCGACCTCAACCGCTCCGGCGTGGCGCTGATGGAAATCGTCTCCAAGCCGGACCTGCGTTCGGCCGACGAGGCCAAGGCGTACCTGACCAAGCTGCGCTCGATCCTGCGCTATCTCGGCACCTGCGACGGCAACATGGACGAGGGGTCCATGCGCGCCGACGTCAACGTGTCGGTGCGCAAGCCCGGCGGGGCGTTCGGCACGCGCTGCGAGATCAAGAACGTCAACTCGATCCGGTTCGTCGGCCAGGCGATCGAGTACGAGGCGCGCCGGCAGATCGACATTCTCGAATCCGGCGGGGCGATCGACCAGGAAACCCGGCTGTTCGACCCCGGCAAGGGAGAGACGCGGTCGATGCGCTCCAAGGAAGAGGCGCACGACTATCGCTATTTCCCCGATCCGGACCTTCTGCCGCTGGAATTCGACGCCGCGTTCGTGGCGGAACTGGAAGGCCAGTTGCCGGAACTGCCGGACGACAAGCGCGCCCGGTTCATTGCCGCGCTCGGGCTTTCGGCCTACGACGCCTCGGTGCTGGTGGCGGAAAAGGCGGTGGCCGACTATTTCGAGCAGGCGGCCGCCGGTCGCGACGCCAAGGCGGTGGCCAACTGGGTGATCAACGAACTGCTCGGCGCGCTCAACAAGGCGGGCAGGGGCATCGACGAGACGCCGGTCTCGCCGGCGCAGATCGGCGGCATCGTCGATCTGGTCAAGGACGGCACCATTTCCGGCAAGATCGCCAAGGACCTGTTCGCCATCGTGTTCGAGGAGGGTGGCGATCCGCGTGCCATCGTCGAGGCACGCGGCATGAAGCAGGTGACCGACAGCGGCGCGATCGAGAAGGCGGTGGACGACATCATCGCCGCCAATCCCGACAAGGTGGAGCAGGCCAAAGCCAAGCCGACGCTCGCCGGCTGGTTCGTCGGCCAGGTGATGAAGGCGACAGGCGGCAAGGCCAACCCGCAGGCCGTCAGCGATCTCGTCAAGGCGCGGCTCGGCATCGAGGGCTGAGATGTTCGTGCGCACCGCGACGGCCCGCGACGTCGCGGCAATCCGCACCGTGCTGGATGCGTCCTTTCACGCCGCCCACGATGCACTGCTCGGGCCGGAGCAGGTGGCGGCGCTTGCCGCCGCGCGCAATGCGCCGGAGCTGATCGCCGGCGAGATCGCCCAACCTTCCGGTGAATTCATCGTCGCCGACGATGGCCGGCGGATCGTCGGGGTGGCATTCGCCTCGGCCACGGGCGACGGCGAGGCCATGACGCTGCACCGGCTCTACGTGCATCCGGAGCATCTTGGCCGCGGCATCGGCGGCCTGTTGATGGATGAAATGCTCAACGCATTTCCCGATGCCCGGCGTTGCGGGCTGGAGGTGGCGGCCGGCAATGCGCGCGCCGTCTCGTTCTATCGCGGCTACGGGTTCGAGCCTGTCGGCACGGTGCCCGGCGATCCGGCGCATGTGCGCATGGAGCGCGTGCTCGGCGAGGACGGCTGAACCGCCTCAGCCGCGGCCTTCGACGTCGAGCGTCGTGGTGCGCAGCTTCAGGTAGCGCATGACGCCGTAAAACAGCGCCGCGGCGACCCAGGCGGCGATCCACAGCGGGCGCACGACGATGCCGCCGGTCGCCACGAAGTCGGTCGCCATGACCATGGCGATCAGCACGGTCGCCAGCGCCAGCGCGCCGTGATACTCGCGCTTGAGCACGGTCTTCCACGAAAACGGCAGGGCGGGCGCGACATAGGCGCTGAAGCCGGGGAAGAAGGGCGGCACGCCGGCGGCCCAGTCCGACCATGCCGCGCCGAACTTGCCGGCGAGGAAGCGTTCCTCGGCGGCGATGATGCGCTCCAGATAATAGACCAGGAACAGCGCCATCACGGCGGCGAACCACAGGTTCTGGGTAAACAGCGCCACGGCGACATAGGTGACGGCGTTGCCGAAATAGAGCGGATTGCGCGTGACGGAATAGGCGCCGGTGGTGTTGAGCGCGTCGGCCACCTGCCGCACGGCGTTGCGCCCGGAGGTGCGCGCCGGCACATGGCCGATGGTCCAGGCGCGGAACGCCAGTCCGGCCAGCGCCAGGAGCACGCAGAACAGGCGCCAGACGCTGACCCCGGCGGGACCGAACCAGTCGCGCAGCGGCATGGGATCAAGGATCGCCACGATGCCGAGCGGCACGAAGCCGAGCAGGACATAGGAGCGCCAGCGGAAAAACCAGTCGCCCTGCCGTTCGAGGCTGCGGATGAGCAATGCGATGACTCCTGTCGTGACGGCGCTGTTTAGAGAGAAGCGGCGCCGGCGGCAACACATGGCGGGCCGGAAGCCGCCAATCGGCCGAATGGTCGCGAAATCGTGCCCGCCGCCGGCTTGACGGCGTGAAGGCGCCATGATCGGCTCGCGCCAAAACACAGGGAGACCAGCATGGCCGCGCCATGGACTTTGCACGGGATCTGGGCGTCCGGCCCCACCTACAAGGTGGCGCTGATGCTGTCGATGACCGCCACGCCGTTCGATTTCGTCATGGTGACGCCGCGCGGCACCGCCAAGGAAGCGCCCTATCTGGCGATCAATCCGTTCGGGCAGGTGCCGGCGCTGGTTGACAATGGTTCGGGCCGGGCGTGGCGGCAATCGGCCTCGATCCTGGAGATCCTGGCGGAGCGGACGGGCCGGTTCGGCGGCGCCAATGCCGAGGAGCGCTGCCGGATGCGCGAATGGATGTACTGGGATTTCGACCGGCTGGCGCCGCCGGTCTATCGCCTGCGCGGCCAGCGCATCGGTATCAGGCAGATGAACCAGGCGACGGCGGAGATGTATTACGCCGAAGGGCTGGCGGCGCTCGGCGTGCTGGAGCAGGCGCTTTCCGACCGCGACTGGCTGGTCGGAGGCGCGCCGTCGATCGCCGACATCGATATCTACGGCGTGCTCGACTATGCCGAGGCGGGCGGGTTCGATCCGGGCGCGTTCCCGCGCGTGGCCGCCTATGCGGCGCGGTTCCGGGCGCTGCCGGGCTTCGGCCGGCCGACCGAGCTCATCCCGAAGCAGAGCCGGCCGGCGTAACGGCCTATTCGGCCATGATTTCCTTGCCGTTCGGGTCGTAGAACACGCCGACCGAGCATTCGGTGATGAAGGCCTTGTCCTGCGCGTCGCAGCGCACCTTGCCGGCGGCGGCGGCGGCGTCCTTCGTCGGCCAGCCGCAGGTGAACTCGCTCCAGTGGATGCCTTCCTTGTGCATGATGCCGATGCCGGCGCTCCAGCCCGACGGGAAGCACCAGGCGACGCGGGCGCAATCGGCCGCCGCCGCGCCGCTTTCGGTGCACTTTGCCTTGGCGCAGGCAAAGGCCTTGTCCGGGTTGCCGCCGGCGCAGACCCCCATGCCCTGCTCGGGCGCGTAGGCAAAGGCGATACCGGTCTGGTCGGCGCGCGCGGGCGCGGACAGGGCGAGGGCGACGGCGATCAGGGCAAGTCGGCGCATGAGGGGTCCTCCGGGAGCGGATCAAGACTAACCCGGCCCATGACGGGAGGGAAGCGGCCTGAC
>JBATNB010000181.1:0-1863 GCA_049290135.1 Rhizobiaceae bacterium | reverse complement strand
GGACGACGCGCTGGCCTGGCGGCCCCGCGCCGATGGCGGGCTGACGCTGGCGCTCGGTTCGGCGCACGATTTCTTCATCGGACCCGAGGCGTTCCGCCAGTTCCTCACCTGGCTGCCGCTGGCGCGGTCGACCTTTGCCAACACGCGCTTCCGCCTCGCCTCGCCCCCCGGCTGGCCCGATGCCTGGGCGCAGCGTCGGCACTGGAATGACGCCGGGCCGTCGCCTTTCGAGGCGATGCGCGTGCTCGATCCGGCGCCGAACCCCGACTTCGTCGAGCGCATCGCCCGACTGTTTGCCGAACGGTTCCCGGCACTCGGGAAGCCGGCGATCACCCATGCATGGGCGGGCCTGATCGATTCGATGCCGGATGTCGTGCCGGTGGTCGATGTCGTCGCCGACCTGCCCGGCCTGGTGGTGGCCACCGGCATGAGCGGCCACGGTTTCGGCATCGGCCCGGCGTTCGGCCGCATCGTCGCTGATCTCGTCACCGGTCGCGCGCCCGGCCACGACCTGGCCCGGTTCCGCCTGTCGCGCTTTAGCGATGGGTCGCGGCTGGAAACGGGACCGGCTTTGTGAAACCGGCCCCCGGGCACGCCGTGTGCCCTCAAGCGCTATCTGGCCCGGAATTCGGCCCTGCAGCAATGGAGCTGGATGTTGTCGCAGTAATCGCCGATGCATCGCGCTCCGGCGACGAACTCCGATCGCCCGCACGTTTCGGCCGGCGCCCCGCCGCTCGAGCTTTCCTCGGAAAAATCCCTGGTCCAGTAGCAGTTGCCCGTGTTCCGGACGTCCGGATGGCGGGAGAACAGGATGCTCACCTGGTCGCAATAATCGCCCTTGCAGCCGGCATCCCGCATGAAGGAATCATAGGAAATGGCTTCGTTGCGCGGCTTTTCTTCGGAAAACCACGCAGACCACCGGTTCTCGATGAAACTGTCTTCGGCCCGCAGTAGCGGCGGCCGTTCGTCGGCACTGCTCAGATCCCTCGTCGTCGACAGGCTGTAGTCGGGTGTGAATCGGCAACAGGTGGCGGTCAGCCCGGAGCAATAGCGTCCGTAGCACCCCAGCCCCTTCACCAGATAGGGTCCGGCGCAGAGGCTCTTGTAGGTCGCACCCCGGAACCGAAGGCCGGCCTTCGGATCGTATTTCAGATCGGCGGGCCCGGTCCGCAGCAGATACTCCCGCTGCAACTTCAGGAACGTGGCGTAGCCGAGCGTCTTGCCGCCACCGTCGACGAGGTCCGAAATGTAGCAGTCGGTGTCGACCGGGGCCGACGAAACCGCGCCGGCGGCCGGCGCGCCGGCATTGGCGCCGGGAGCCTTCTTGTTCGCCGCGATGCAGCGGGTCAGCAATTGTGCCCGAAACCGGTCCCCCGCCACGGCGTTGGTCGAATTCCCGCCTTCGAGGCACCAGTTGCGGTGATAGGCGTTTTCCGCCGACCATTCGGGCCCGCTGAGATTGCAGCCAAGATCGAGATTGGCATTCTGCTGGAGGACGGCGCGTTCGGCGTAGAGCGCGCAATACGCCTCATGGCCGGAAAACACGCCGCGAATCTTGTACTCGCCCGAGGCGTCTCCCTCGGGCGGAACCGCGCTCAGCCCGGCTGCGAGCGCCGCGCTGGCATAAAGAACCGATACAATTCGGATGAGAGTGGATACGATCCTCAACATGACGATCACTCCAATTCTCGCGTATTATAAAGCGCTTATCTTCCTCGATTTTGATGCGAATCAAGGCGTGCGAAAACGCAATGGGAGGGACGGTTCGTCCGCGACCGGCATCGTGAGAGCGGCGGCGCTCGTCCTGTGCCTTGCCGGCCTCTTCCTGCCCGGCGCGGCGCTGGCCGGCGGTGCGTCCTGCGC
>JBATNB010000180.1:0-1542 GCA_049290135.1 Rhizobiaceae bacterium | reverse complement strand
GGTTCTCGCCGGGGCGCTGGCCTTCGCCGCCCGGGTCGCCGCCGTCACCGTGTCGCGCGCCGGCGCCAATCCGCCATGGCGCCATGAACTTGCATGACCGTCAGGGCCGGCGGAATTCGCGCACCGGCGAATTCGTGCCATCGGCGTAGGTGAGTTGCACCGACATCGAGGTCACGTCCTCCCCGACCTTGAAGTAGGGCAGGAACCCGTCGGGCATCGCCCACGGGTTCTTCAGGTCGCACGGCGGCAGCTCCAGCCGGCGCTCCAGCGGGCCGCCATTGAAGCCGTAGGCGGCATCCTTCACCGCGCAGCGCATCGTCACGATCTGCGTGAAATAGACATTGCCGCGGAATCCGGAGGCATCGAAGGCGATCCACGAGGTCCAGGTCAGCTCGAGCGCCTTCTTGTGGCTGTCGGCGATCGCGGCGACCGGATCGAACGGGAAGGCGAACGGCCCGACATCGCGGCCCGAAAGATCCGTGTAGCGGATCTCGATCGTGCCGGGCGGCGTGTCGAGCGGCAGCGGGAACGCCATGTTGGGGATCGGCTTGCCGGTGGTCTGGTCGACGGCACCGGCCTGTCCGGTGTCGGTGAAGGCGCCGCCGGCGCCAAGCCGCCAGAAGATCGCGGTCGCCGGCTCCGGGATCGAGATCGTCACCATGAAGCCGTCGCCGGCCGGCATCACCAGCAGCGTCGGGCGGAAGCTGCCGCCGGACAGGTCGCCGAGCGCGGCCTTGCGCCGGCGCGCATCGTCGAGCCATTCGGCCAGCAGCTGGTGATCGACGAAATAGGGTAAAAGCCGCCCGTCCGCCTCGAAGGAGAGAAAACGGTCGAGTGCCTCGCCCTCGGCGCGCTTGTCGGCAAGTGCACGCGTGCCAAGCCGGTCCTGCGAGAATTCGTCGGCCAGGAAACGCCAGGCCGGACCATGATCGGGATGCGCGGCGAGGAAGGCGTCGAGCCGCTCCTTGCGCGCCGCGTCGTCGAACTGAAGCAGATGGATGAGCTCGAGCGCCGTCGACGGCTTCTGCCGCAGCAGCTCCCCGATCACCTCGCGCGCGCCGGCACGCCCGTCCTGCACCCGCAGCAATGTCGCCAGCCGCAGATAGGGATCGATCGCGTCGACGCCGAATCGCGCGAAGGCGAGATAGTCGGCGCGCGCATTGACCATGTCGCCCGACAGTTCGTGGATGCGGGCATTGTGGTAGAACTCCTCCGGCCGCCGCGGCTCGCTGATCAGCCCGCCCTGCCGGCCCAGATTGGCGAAGGCATCGGCGATGGCGGCGACCGAATCGGCGATGTCATCGACCTTGGCCTCGATCCGCTCGATCTTCTCCTCGATCAGGCCGAGCGATTCCTGGATGCGCGCGATCGCCGGCACCAGATCGGCCAGCACGCCGTTTTCCGCCGCCGTCGCCTGCTGTGTCGCCCACAGGCCGCCGGTGATGGCGAAGGCGGCGCCGGCAAAGACGAGCGCCGGCAGGCCGCGGTCGCGCGACAGCATCTTGAGCAGGATCGCCCCACCGATGCCGACCAGCGCCACCG
>JBATNB010000179.1:0-10783 GCA_049290135.1 Rhizobiaceae bacterium | reverse complement strand
GGTCGGGATCGAGCACCCGTCCGTTCCTGCCGCCGCCGGATCGTGGCGCGCGCCGGTCACCTCCTCCAGCGCGATGCGCACCCGCTCCTGCGCGGCGTGGCCCTTGCCGACATAACCGCGCGGATCGTCGCCGGCGCAGGCGCAGGTGCACAGGAAGCCCGCATGTTTGCCGGAACAATTATTGTGGAGTTGCGACGGTGCGCGGTCGGCGCGGGCGAGTTCGCGCGCCGCGGTCTCGAACATGGGCCAATGCGTGCCGCATTCAAGATTGGCCTCCGACAGGCCGGCGCGACGCAGCATGTCGGCGGCGAGTTCGACGTGTCCCTCCTCGCCGCCATGCGAGGCGCAGGCCAGCGCGATCTCGCGCTCGCCGAAGCCATAGGTATCGGCCGCGCCGCTCTCCACCAGCGGCAGGGCCTGAATGGCCTTGACCGCCGAACGCGGGAATACCGGGGCATCGATATCGCCGACCGCCTCGATGATCCGCCCGCGCCCGTCGACGATGGCAAGCGCGCCGCGATGACGGCTCTCCACGATGCCGCCGCGCGTCAGTTCGACCAGGACCGGGTTGACCATTCGGATTCCAGCTTTCGACGATCCGGGCGGCGGCGTTCAGCCGGCGTCCTTGATGATGCCCGCGACCAGGAAGCCTCCATCGACCGCGAGCGTGTGACCGGTAATGAATGCGGCGTCCTGCGACAAGAGGAAGGCAACCGTGCCGGCAATCTCGTCGGGATCGCCGTAGCGCCGCATCGGCACCCGCTCGAGCCAGGCTTCGCGCTCGCCGCCCTGGTGAAGCTTCGCGGTCATCGGCGTGTCGACCGGACCGGGCGCGACGGCGTTCACGCGCACGCCTTTGGCGGCAAGTTCGACCGCCATCACCTCCGTCATGGCGACAATCGCGGCTTTCGAAGCCCCGTAGGCGACGCGCCCGGCATTGGCACGCAGCGCCGACACGGAGGCGAAATTGACGATGGCAAGCGTCTCCGCCCGTCGCTCCAGCGCGGCGCGCACCGTGATGAACGAGCCGACGACATTGACGTCGAGGATCTCGCGGAACTTCTCCGCGGTCGTCTCCTCCACCGGTGCGCCGGAAGCGATGGCGGCGCAATTGACCAGTGCGGCGATCGGACCGAGCGCATCGGCGGCCTGGTCGAAAGCCTCGGCGACCTCATCTTCGTCGGCGATGTCGACGCGGATGAACAGCACCTCGTCGTCGTCGAATTCGCCCTCGGCCTCGGCCAGCGCGCGGCCGTCACGGTCAAGCACGGCGACGGGCCAGCCATCGATGCGAAGGCGCCTTGCGACGGCCAGGCCGATGCCGGATGCACCCCCGGTGACGATCGCGGCGCTTCTCACCGGATGCGCTCCAGGATCGACACATAGTTGGCGACCGCCGCGCCGCCCATGTTGAAGATGCCGCCGACCGTCGCGGCGGGAACCTGCATGGCGCCGGCCTCGCCGGCAAGCTGCATGGCCGCCAGCGCATGCATGGACACGCCGGTGGCGCCGATCGGATGACCCTTGGCCTTCAGGCCGCCGGACGGATTGACCGGCAGCCGCCCGCCCATGGCGGTCTCGCCGGACAGGGCAACGCGACCGCCTTCGCCGGGGCGCGCGAGCCCCATCGCCTCGTACTCGATCAGTTCGGCGATGGTGAAGCAGTCATGCGTCTCGACGAAGGACAGGTCATCGATCGTAGTTCCGGCATCGGCGTGCGCCCGCTTCCAGGCTTCGCCGCAGCCTTCGAAGGAAACGATGTCGCGTTTCGACATCGGCAGGAAATCCTGGACATGGGCGATGCCGCGAAACGCGATGGCGCGCGGGAACCGCAGCGCGGTCTGCGCGTCGGCGATGACGAGCGCGGCCGCTCCATCGGAAACAAGCGAGCAGTCGGTGCGTTTCAGCGGGCCGGCGACGACCGGGTTCTTCTCGCTTTCGGTACGGCAGAAATCGTAGCCGAGATCCTTGCGCATCTGCGCGAACGGATTGTTGACGCCGTTCCGGTGCGCCTTGGCAGCGATGGCGGCGAGCGCATCGCGCTGGTCGCCATGGCGCTGGAAATAGAGGTCGGCGATCTTGCCGAACACGCCGGCAAATCCGGCCGGCGTGTCGCCGTCTTCAGGCAGGTAGGATGCCTTCAGCAGGTTGCGGCCGATCTCGGGCGCGGGCGTCGACGTCATCTTTTCCACGCCGACCACGAGCACGATGCGCGCGTCGCCGGATCGCACGGCGCGATGGGCGAAATGCACGGCCGCCGAACCGGTGGCGCAGGCATTCTCAACCCGCGTGGCACGCTTGAAGCGCAGCGCATCGTCGGCCTGCAGCACCAGGCTCGCGGTGAAGTCCTGCGGCGAGAACCCGGCGTTGAAATGCCCCAGCACGATCTCGTCGACATCCCGGGCCGCGATGCCGGCATGGACAAGCGCCTGCCTGGCCGCGGCGACCACCATGGTTTCGACCGTCTCGTGGTCGTGACGTCCGAACGGCAGATGGGACCAGCCCACGATCGCAGCGGTCATTGCAGGGTCTCCTCTTCGCGGAAACCTGCCACCGAGCCGGCAATCGATGCAAGCCGCTTCGCGATTCCTACAGCGAATAGCTCTTGATGAAGTCGGCGGCGGCCGACTGCCCGACCTTCCACGAATTGAGAATGGCCTTGAGTTCGGCCAGCTTGGCCCAGTCGCACCCGGCCGTCATCAGCGGATCGATGTCGGTGGCCAGGATCGGCGGCACCAGCGTGCCCTTGTAGATTTCCGCCTGGAGGCCGGCGAAGCTGCGCAAGTTCGTCGGATTGGACGACGCACCGGTTTCGGAATCCTCGAAATGCCAGGAGAGGCCGCCGCCCTTCACGGCCACCTTGCCGAGGCGCGCGTCGATCTTGGTGCCCACGGCGCTCAGCAGGCCTTCGAGATCGTCGCAAAAGCCCTGCAGGTAGGCAATGAACTGCTTCATCCGCGAATGGAACAGCACGACATAGACCGAATGCGCCGCGACTTCCTTGGCATCCGCGAACGCCATCAGCGGCGCGCGGAACGGATTCTGGTCGTCGGGCTTGTCCGGGTTCTGGATCGCCCAGAGCGTGTACTGGGCGGCGTTGTCCTGCGCCTTCTTGTCGTTGCGGGCGGTCATGATGCCTTGCTTGTGCAACACGGCGGCAAACTCGATCAGCATGGCGGCCCGACAGCCCAGGATGAAGATGCCGACGGTGTAAACGTAGAGGTCGATGGTGTTGTACTTGTGGTCGGGAGTCGTTTCGACAAAGGCCTGCGCCTTGTAGAGATCGGACGACAGGTTGGTCACCGTCAGCGCCACCTGCGCCAGCGCGTCGGACCAGTTGGCATCGAGCGCGGGCATTTCGTCAGCCGTCAGTTTCGCGCCGCCCTTGAGGACCAGGTCGATGGACGTGACGCCATCGTCAAGCGCCGCGCTCAACCCGTTCTGGATGGTGCGGACATTGGTGAAGTGCCCATTGTAGGTCGTCAGGAATGCGGAGGAATTGACGATGCCCTTCACGTTCTGGGTGATTTCGGCAACCGCATTGTCAAGGCCGTTCTGCGTGACCAATGCGTTGCCGGGATCGGGCGTGTCGAGGGCATCCCAGATGATGTTGAACAGCGCTTCGGCTCCGGCGATCGCCGCGGCCACGACCACGCCTTCCGGCTGGAAACAGAACGCGGTCATCATGGCGGCATTGGCCGCGCCGTCGACAATGGATTTGGCATTCACGGACATGTCTCGTCCCTCCGAACCGGGCGGCGTTCAGGCCGGCGCTTGCTCAATTGCCGTCGTCGTTGACGAAGGGCACCACATTGGGCGGCAGGTGATTGCCGCCGCCGATGCCGTGCTTGTCGACCGCCCCGATGAACGGCGGCGCCGGCTGCGGCGCCGGTTTCGGCAGGGTCCTGGCGATATTTTTCATAATTTGCGGCAGCGGGTTCTTGGCCGCCGCCGGGCCCGGCCCCGCCTCCTTCACGCCGCCCGTCGGCTGGATCACGACGGTGATGAGCCGATGGCCGTCGTCCTTCAGCGGCGCATCACCGGAAGTGTAGTCGATATAGCAATTGACGCTGACGCCGTGCATGCCCTCGCCGAAATTCGACTTCGACACCATGGTCGTGGCTTCGTAGAATGCCTGCAGGCTGTTGTACTGCGACAGGTCGGCGGTCGCGGCGGTCGACGGATTGTTGTGGTAGTCGAGACCCCAGGCGATGCCGATCGGTTTCGGCGCGGCGGGGTCCGGCGTGGTGAATTGCATGGCGCCCTCGGTGCCGTAAAACGCGCCGTCGCCCTTCTGGAAACGGAACAGGCCGAGCCCGAACCGGTCGGTGCCGTCCGGCGCTCCGGTCCGGCCCGGTATGACATTGGGCGCCACCTCGACCGGATCGCCGTGAATGAGGGGTTGCATGACGTTGGGGTAGTAGATCGGGTAGCCGTGGCCGACATAGGTATCGGCAAGCGTGAGCGGCGCGTCGAGCCCGTTGACGATGAGGATATCGCAGATCGTCCCGGGCGTGCCCCAGAGTGTCAGATCCTGGTCCCACGCCGTGGAACCGTCGCCACGCAGGGCCTGGACCAACACCTGAACATCGGAATTGGCGTTGTAATACTCGTCGGTGAAATTGCCGGACGCCTTGCGCGCCTGATAATCGCGTGCCAGTCGCGCCAGATTCACCTGGGTGTCAGGCTGCGGATTGTTGGAATAATACTGCGCATACTCCTCGAAAGCCGGCAGGAACAGCTGATAGGCGGTCACGCCCGCTTTCGAGAGATCGACCCCCGGCAAAGGCATGCGCAGCGCCTGAAACGCCGCCTTGACATCGGCGATTTCCTGCGGCGTCAGCGTGACGGTCGCCCGGCCATGCAGCGAGGCCTGGTAGAACAGGTCGACCACCGCCTTCGTTACAAGGGCGACAGGCATGCCCCAGGGGGCGTCATGCGGTTTGACAGTCATTCCTTCCGCTCCCCGCTCATTTCTGCATCCTGTTCATCGACGCGACGATGACGCGCAGCAGGCGCACCATGACATCGGCGCAGATGAAGCGGGTCACGCCCTTGAACGACGCTTCCGGATAACCGCCCTTGTAACGCGCGGTCTGGACGTCCTGCATGATCGCCCACAGCTCGTCCTTGGTCGCCTTGGCGGTCAACCAGCGCATTTCGTAGCCGGTGAACTCGGTCCCGAGCACGCGGCCCGGTTTCAGCGATCCGGGGGTGTCCAGTCCCTGGCGCAGCAATGGCGGCAGGGCACGATCGAAGATATCGGCGAACAGGGACGTGACGACCAGCGCCTCGCGGATGCTGACGGCCGGATCGTCGATGATTTGGGTCTTGTAAACCGCCCAGAACGCCGCGTCGCCGCCGCTCACCAGCTTCTGCAGCGCGTCGGTGACCGACTTGATCTCCGAATTCAGCTGCACCCAGGCCTCGTTGGAGCGGATGCCGGTGGTGTCGGCAACGGTGTAGGTGATGATCGTGGTCTGGCCGTTGAATCCCTGGAGCGCCACGAAAACCATCTTGCCGGTCACCGGATCGACCGTCCACGTGCCTTCGCCGGAGACAATCGCGGATTTCCCGTCGGCTGCGATCGTCACGGTCGGCATGTAGGCGGGATCGGTTGTTATGGCCCGCGCCAGCCGCACCGATTTCGGATCGATGGGCGCCGCCGTGACGGTGTCGTTGGCCAGGATGTCCACCGTCACGCTGACCGTATCGGTCGGCTGCAGCCGGGCGAACGCGCCATCCACGTCGGATACGGCGACAGGACCGGCCTTGAAGGAGACAACAATGCGCCCCTCGTTCGATGCAAGCGGCGGGGTGGAATCATCGCGCACCAGGAATCGCACGGCCGTCGGCGCCCGCAGGAAACCGGCGTCGGGCGTGAAGGTGATCTTGCCGGTCGCCATGTCGACCGCCCATTCGCCTTCGCCCGTCACAGGCAGTTTCTGCGCGATGCCTTCGGTGGAAACGAGGAACACGCCGTTGCCTTTCAGCGCGCCGCTGCCCTTCCCGACATAGGCCACACCGTTGGCATCCTTGCCGCCGAGAATGTCGATGGTGATCGCGCCGGGCACCTGATCGGCGAGCGCGATGTCGGCCACGGTCGGATTGACCGGTTTTGGCTGCATCCCGCCCGATGCCTTGAATGCGATGCTGATCGCCGCGTTGCCGGACTGCATGTTGTTGGAATCGACAACAAAATAGTTCACCGGCGTTGGCGAGCCGGTGAAGCCCGCGATCGGCGTGAACGAGACCTTGCCGTTCGTCGCGTCGATGGCCCAATCGCCCTCGCCGTCGACCTTGATGGCGGTTTTGGTGTCCATCCCGGACTTGAACTTGACGCCCGAACCGGACAGCGTGCCGTCGCCTGCCACGACCCAGGGATTACCCTGCGCGTCCTTGCCGCCGAGGATGTCGATTTCGACCTTGCCTGCGGGCTGGTCGGTCAACGCGACCGGCTTGGCGGTCGGGGCTTTCTTGGTGTTCGATCCGCCACCGCCGCCGCCGCCGGATCCCTTGAAGGCGCCGAGACCGGCTGCGACACCAATGCTGATACCGGCAAGGGCCAAAGTCCCCACCACGACGGCGAAAATGATCTTTCCGGTCGTCCAGAAGCCTTTTTCGGCTGTGCCGGCGCCGATGACCGGCTGGTTGACGCCGCCACCGCCGCCTCCACCACCGCCTCCTCCGCCTCCTCCTCCGCCTCCTCCTCCGCCTGGATTGTTCGTCGTACTCGACGACGACGCGGTCATGTCCGCCAGTTCGATGTCGTTGAGCGGGCTTTCGGGGGAATCGTAATTGGCCAGGGCGTTGTTCCGGACCTGCGAGGCATCCTGATAGGCGTCGGTGCCGCGCGTCGCCTCTGCGGGTCGCGGACCGCCCGGGGCAGGCGGTCGCGTGTAGCCCGAGCGCATGATCGCGGCCTGGCGGGCTTCATTGACGCCCATGTACTCGCCGTTCGGATTGACATCCGGCGGCGGTGCCATTTTCCGCGGATTGGCGGCGGGGAATTCGACCGGCTTGGAACCGGGGTCGGGATTGGCGTCCGGATCGAAGTCGGTAATCATGGATTTCCCTCCTGCCCCAACGTCAAGCTGATCGAGAAACAATCCCGGCACAAGCGGTAATTGATCGATCCCTGATGCACCCGGGCCTCGATGACGCGTTCGTGATGGGCCTTTCAGGCCGGTTCCGGGCGTATCCGCGGCGATCAGCGGGCCTTTGCGACCCGGAAACGCCGATTTTCGGCGATGCATCGCGAATTCCGGTGTCGCATTTGGCCTGTCGCGGGCGTCCGCACCGGGCTAGAACGCGGCATCGAGGTCAACATCCATGCCGGCTCGCAGGCCCAACATCCTCATCATCATGGCGGACCAGTTCACCGGGACGCTGTTTCCCGACGGCCGGCCCGCCGGGTTCCTGCACGCGCCGCATCTCAAGGCGCTCGCCGAGCGCTCGGCGCGGTTCACCGCGCACTACACGCCGTCGCCGCTGTGCGCGCCCGGACGCGGCGCCTTCATGACCGGCCAATTGCCCTCGCGCACCGGCGTCTACGACAACGCCGCAGAATTCGCCTCGGCACTTCCGACCTACGCGCACGTGCTTCGCGCCAGCGGTTACGAGACCACGCTGTCGGGCAAGATGCACTTCGTCGGGCCGGACCAGTTGCACGGGTTCGAGGAACGGCTGACCACCGACATCTATCCGGCCGATTTCGGCTGGACCCCGGACTACCGCAAGCCGGGCGAGCGCATCGACTGGTGGTATCACAATCTCGGCTCGGTCACCGGGGCAGGTGTCGCCGAGATCACCAACCAGATGGAATATGACGACGAGGTGGCCTTCCTCGCCGGCCAGAAGCTCTACGACCTGTCGCGGCGCGGCGACGACGCCGATCGCCGGCCGTGGTTGCTGACCGTATCGTTCACGCATCCGCACGATCCGTTCGTGGCGCGACGGAAATTCTGGGACCTCTACGAGGATTGTCCGGTGCTGGAGCCGGAGACCGGCTTCATCTCCGACGCCGATCAGGATCCGCACTCGCGTCGCCTCTACGCGGCCAGCGACTACACCTCCTTCGAGATCACGCCGGAACATGTGCGCCGTGCGCGGCGCGGCTATTTCGCCAACATCTCCTATCTCGACGAGAAGATCGGCAAATTGCTCGACGTGCTTGACCGCACGCGCATGGCCGACGACACCATCGTGCTGTTCCTGTCGGACCATGGCGAGATGCTCGGCGAGCGCGGCCTGTGGTTCAAGATGCACTTCTTCGAAGGTTCCGCGCGCACGCCGCTGCTCATTGCCGGGCGCGGCATCCGGCCGGGACGCATCGACACGCCGACCTCCAATCTCGATCTCCTGCCGACGCTGGCCGAACTCGGCGGAGCCGACCTGTCAGGTCTTGCCGGACGGCTCGATGGCGAGAGCCTGCTGCCTTTGATCGGCGGCGGGGCGCGAACGCTGCCGGTGCTGATGGAATATGCCGCCGAAGGCACGATCGCGCCGATGGTGGCCATCCGCGAGGGGCGGTTCAAGTTCGTCCATTGCGAGGCCGATCCGGCGATGCTGTTCGACCTTGAAGCCGATCCGCGCGAGCAGGTGAACCTGGCGGCCGATCCGGCCCATGCCGGAGTCGTCGCGGCGTTCATGGCGAAGGTGCGGGCGCGCTGGGACATGGCGGCCTTCGATGCCGCCGTGCGCGAAAGCCAGGCGCGGCGCTGGGTCGTCTATCCGGCGCTGCGCAACGGCGCCTATTATCCCTGGGATTTCCAGCCACTGCAGAAGGCGTCGGAGCGCTACATGCGCAACCACATGGACCTTAACGTGCTGGAGGATTCCAGGCGTTATCCGCGAGGCGAGTGAGATGACTTCGGGAAAGCATTTCCGAGCCGCCGCACCGGCCCAGTCCGCCGACTTCGTGATTGTCGGGTCGGGCTCGGCCGGCGCCGCGCTCGCGTCAAGGTTGTCGGAGGACGGTCGCCATTCGGTCATCGTGATCGAGGTCGGCACCAGCGATTTCGGCCCGTTGATCCAGATGCCGTCGGCCCTGTCCTACCCGATGAACATGTCGCTCTACGACTGGGGTTTTCGCACCGAGCCGGAGCCGCACCTCAATGGACGCCGGCTGGCCACGCCGCGCGGCAAGGTCGTGGGCGGTTCGTCGTCGATCAACGGCATGGTCTATGTGCGCGGCCATGCGCGCGACTTCGACCATTGGGAGGAACAGGGCGCGGCCGGCTGGGGCCATGCCGACGTGCTGCCCTACTTCCAGCGCATGGAAGCGGCCAGCGAAGGCGACGATGGCTGGCGCGGGCGTTCCGGTCCGCTGCATGTGCGGCGCGGCGCGCGGACCAATCCGCTCTACCGCGCCTTCATCGACGCCGGGCGCCAGGCCGGGTTCGAGGCGACCGACGACTATAACGGGGCCAAGCAGGAAGGCTTCGGCTGGATGGAGCAGACCATCCATGACGGCGTGCGCTGGTCGACCGCCAACGCCTATCTCAAGCCGGCGTTAAAGCGGAATAATTTGCGCCTTATCAAAGGGTTCGCGCGACGCGTGATCATCGAGAATCAACGGGCGATCGGCGTCGAACTGGACGTTGACGGATCGATTCAGGTCGTTGAAGCAACACGCGAGGTCATCCTCGCCGCCTCCTCGATCAACTCGCCGAAGCTGCTGCTGCTGTCGGGCATCGGGCCGGCGGCCGAGCTGCGTTCGATGGGGATCGAGATCGTCGCCGACAGGCCCGGTGTCGGCGCCAATCTCCAGGATCACCTGGAGGTCTATGTGCAGCAGGCCTGCACCCAGCCCATCACCGTCAACGGAAGGCTCGGCCTCCTGTCCAAGGCGCTGATCGGCGCCGAGTGGCTGTTGCTGAAGCGCGGCCTCGGCGCCACCAATCATTTCGAGGCCTGCGGGTTCGTGCGGTCCCACGCCGGAGTCGACTATCCCGACATCCAGTTCCACTTCCTGCCGGCGGCCATCCGCTACGACGGCAAGGCGGCCGCGTCCGGCCACGGCTTCCAGGCCCATGTCGGGCCGATGCGCTCGAAGTCGCGCGGAACCGTATCGCTGCGTTCGCCCGACCCGACGGAAAGCCCGGCGATCCGTTTCAACTACATGTCGCACCCGGATGACTGGACCGAATTCCGCCACGCGGTGCGCCTGACGCGGGAAATCTTCGCCCAGCCGGCCTTCGATCCCTTCCGCGGCGAGGAGATCCAGCCCGGCGCCGGCGTCACCAGCGACGCGGCGATCGACGACTGGTTGCGCGAGCACATCGAGAGCGCCTACCATCCGTGCGGCACCTGCCGCATGGGGCGCGCCGACGACAGGTTGGCCGTGGTCGATCCGGAGTGCCGGGTCATTGGCGTGGACGGGTTGCGCGTGGCCGATTCCTCGATCTTCCCGCGCGTCACCAACGGCAATCTCAACGCCCCGTCGATCATGACCGGCGAGAAGGCCGCCGACCACATTCTCGGGAAGCACCCGCTCCCGCCATCCAACCTGGAACCGTGGATCAATCCGCGGTGGCAGGTTTCCGACCGATAGGACAGTTCAATGCGCGCCCAACCCAAAGGCTCCCATTTCATCGATGGCCGCTACGTCGACGATGCCGCCGGCGATCCGCTGGAGGTCATCCATCCGGCGACCGGGGAGGTCATTGCCCGCCTGCATGCCGCCACGCCGGCCATCGTCGAGCAGGCCATCCAGTCGGCGCTGCGCGCGCAGAAGGACTGGGCGCGGCGCAAGCCGCTTGAACGCGGGCGCGTCCTGCGG
>JBATNB010000178.1:0-1558 GCA_049290135.1 Rhizobiaceae bacterium | reverse complement strand
CGCGGCGGCAGGTGCTCGCGGCGGGCGCGCGGGACGCCGCCTTCCACGACGCGGACCTGCGCGACATCGGCGCGCTGGAGGCGATGATGGCGGATGCGGCCGGCTTCGGACCGCTCGACATTCTCGTCAACAATGCCGGAATGCAGAAGACCGCGCCGATCACCGGCGTCTCGACCGGACTTTGGGACGCCATCCTCGCGGTCAACCTGTCGGCGGCGTTCCACACGATGCGGCTCGCGCTGCCCTCGATGGCGGCGCGCGGCTTCGGGCGGGTGGTCAACATCGCCTCGGTGCACGGCATCGTCGCCTCGAAGGACAAGGCGCCCTATGTCGCCTCGAAGTTCGGGCTGGTCGGCCTGACCCGGGTGGCCGCCCTCGAATATGCCGGGGCGGGGTCGCGCGCGTCGGGCGGCGTCACGGTCAACGCCATCGGGCCTGGCTGGACCGAAACGTCGCTCATCGAGCCGCAGGTCGCCGCGCGGGCCGCGCAGGTCGGAGGTGACCGGGACGCCGGCATCGCCAGCCTGCTCTCCGAAAAGCAGCCGACGCAGCGCATGTCCGATCCGGCCGAGATCGGCGAACTCGCCGCGTTCCTGTGCCGGCGGGAGGCGCACAACATCACCGGCACGGTCATTCCGGTCGATGGCGGCTGGACGGCGCAGTGAACGGGACACGGTGCTGAGGGCGCGGCAGGCAAAGGCTGGTGCCCCCGGCAGGGATTGAACCCGCGACCTTCGGTTTACAAAACCGCTGCTCTACCGCTGAGCTACAAGGGCACGGCCGGCTGCCTATCACACTCGCCGGTTTTGCAAAAGCGTTTCGCGAAGGGCTGCAACGCGCCGCGCGGCATGCTACCGGGGAGGCTTCGAGGCGAGGCATCCATGGCGAAGAAAACGCGGCTTTCATTCGTGTCGTCCGACACGCCGGACGCGCTCGCGGCGCGGGAGCGGCTGGTGGAGATCTATGGCGACGCCCCGCGCGCCAGCGCCGACACGCTGGTGGTGCTCGGCGGCGACGGGTTCATGCTGCACATGCTGCGCGAGACCATTGGCGGGCGGCAGAGGCTCTACGGCATGAACCGCGGCTCGGTCGGCTTCCTCATGAACGACTATGCCGAGGACGGGCTGGTCGAGCGGATCGAAAGCGCCGCGCCGGAACGGCTGCGGCCGCTGGAGATGGAGGCGAGCATCGACGGCGGCGAGACGGTGCGCGCGCTCGCCATCAACGAGGTGTCGCTGTTCCGCCAGTCTTACCAGGCGGCCAAGATCCGCATCGTCGTCGATGGCAAGCCGCGCATGGACGAGCTGATCTGCGACGGCGTCATGGTGGCGACCCCGGCCGGGTCCACGGCCTACAATCTGTCGGCGCACGGGCCGATCCTGCCGCTCGACGCGCCGCTGCTGGCTTTGACCCCGGTGAGCCCGTTCCGTCCGCGACGCTGGCGCGGCGCGCTGCTGCAAAAAAGCGCCGAGGTGCGTTTCGACGTGCTGGAGGCCGACAAGCGCCCCGTCAACGCGGTCGCCGACCATCACGAGGTCAAGTCGGTGGTCAGCGTCTG
>JBATNB010000177.1:0-5339 GCA_049290135.1 Rhizobiaceae bacterium | reverse complement strand
GGCTCGTCGTCGCGCCGGACGGCCGGACCTTTGCGACCGGCGGCGACGATGGCGCCGTGCGGCTGTGGAATGCCGACGGGACACTCGCGCGCGCCTTCGACGCGCTGCCCTTCCTCGTGGGATCGCTGGCCTTCACGCTCGACGGCAAGGCGCTCGTCGCCACCTGCGGCTATGGCTGTCTTGAAGGTCCGCGCGCCGTCGCTCTTTCGGTGACCGGCGGCGAACGCCTCTGGGACTATGCCGGCATCGACGGTACCGTCTATGCCGCCGCGGCCCTGCCGGGGACCGGGCAATTGGCCATCGCCGGCGGCATGCGCAACGAGATCCACCTTCTCGATCCGGCGACGGGCGCCAGGACAGCGGTGTTTTCCGGGCGCGGCGCGCCGGTGACGGCGGCGGGCATCACCGCCGGCGGCGATGAGATCGCCTGGGGGTCGGTCAACCCCTGTCCGGCCGAGGTCGCCTGCCCGGAAACGCTCGGTGCGCTCGAGTTCCGGCTGAAGCTGCCGACCCCGGACCGCAACATGGAGCATCCGGAGGCCGCGCCGGCCGAGGGGACCTGGCGGCGCGCGGTGTTTGCCGAGGGCGACTGGAGCCTGAAGGGCCGCAAGGGCGGCGAGGCGGATCTCGACTACGGCGAACTCGACATTCTCAACGGCGCCGGCACGGCCGGGACCATCGGGAAGGATGCCACCACCGGCTACCTGCACTCCGCCTACTCGCTGCTGGCCGGCGGCGAGCGGCTGGTGACGGGCGGCAATGACGGCGTGCTGTTCCTGCATGCGCTTGCCGACGGCAAGGCGCTCGGCGAACTGCGCGGCGGCCATGCCGGCGAAATCAATGCCGTGGCCGAGGCGCCGGGCGCCGGGCTGCTGCTGACCGCCAGTGCCGACCAGACGCTGGCGTTGTGGAACGGAAAGACCGGCGAACTGATCGTCAATGCCTTCTTTGCCGGCAAGGAATGGATCCTGTGGACGCCGCAGGGCTATTATTACTCGTCGCCCGGCGGCGACGACTTCTTCGGTTGGCACATCAATGGCGGCAGCGACGAGGCAGGCCGCTTCGTCAAGGCCCGCCAGTTGAAGACCTATCTCAACAGCCCCGAGATCATCCGCCGCGCCATCATCCTGAAGAGCGCGAAGCAGGCGGTGAAGGAACTGCGCGGCACCGACACCGAATTGCAGCGCCTGCTCATGCGCAAGCCTCCGGACTTCGCCGCGCGGATCGCCGACAACCAGGCCGGCGAGGACCGTGGCGTCGTGGCGGTGGAGATCGCGCTGACCGGCGATCCGGACGAGGCGCCGGAGGAGTTCTCCGTGCTGTCCAACGATCGCCGCATCGCCACCAGCCGGTCGGTCTCCGCCGATGGCAAGTCGATGATCATCGAGGTGCCGGTGGCCGAGGGCGAGAACGACATCCGCATCACCGGCCTCAACGAATTCGGTTACATGACCGAGCGCTCGGTCAAGGCCATCGGCAAGAAGAAGTCGGGGGCGCAGAAGCGCGGCACGCTCTATGTGCTGGTCGTCGGCGCCGAGGATTACCCGCTGCTTCCCGACGCCTGCGGCGGCCGCTCGTGCAACCTGCGCTATCCGGTCGACGATGCCGCCGCCTTCCTCGACACCGTCGTGGCCCGGACCGGTCCGCTCTACGAGAAAGTCGAGGCGCGGCTCATCGTCAACCGTGACCGGCTTGACGAGACGCCGGCGCTGGCGGAGGCGGCGCGACGCATCGTCGGCGACGACAACATCCTGGAGCCCGAGGCCGGCACCATCGAGGACGAGCTTGCCGATTTCCTCGAAAAGCCCGGGCCCGACGACACCACCATCGTCTTTCTCGCCGGCCATGGCGTGAATGTCGACGAGGACTATTATTTCATCCCCTCCAACGGCAAGAAGCGCGACGCGGAGAAGTGGCAGCGCACCTCGCTGGTGCAGTGGGAGGACATCCAGACAGCGCTCGAGGATGCCGAGGGCCGCCGCATCATGATGGTCGACACCTGCCATGCCGCGAACGCCTTCAACGCCCGCATGGAAAAGGATGCCATCGACGCCCGCATCTTCGTCTTTTCCGCCACCGACGCCAACAACACCGCCGCGGAACTGGAGACGCTCGGCCATGGCGTGTTCACCTTCGCGGTGCTGGAGGGCCTGAAGGGCAAGGCGAGCATGGGCGGCGATGGCGTGCGCCTGCTGCCGCTCGCCTCCTATGTCGATGCCGAGGTGCGCAAGCTCACGGCCGACCGGCAGGTGCCGCGCTGGTATTTCGCCGAGACCGACAATTTCCTCATCGCCGCGCAATGATCGCCCGGATCGCCGCCGTCCTCCTCGCGCTGCTCGCTACGTCGGCCCGTGCCGACGAGTGCGCCGGGCCGGGTCCGGATTTTCCGCTGTTCTACACCAACGCCGAATTGTTCGAGCGCGCCTTCGCCAAGGCCGGCGACGTCGAGCCCTCGCCGATCCCGCTGACCGGCCTGACGGTGCCGCATCACCTGCTTGCCGACCATCTGGTCGCCCGCGGCTTCGCCTTCGCCGCCGCGGGGCAGTACAAGCGGATCGTCGTCCTGTTTCCGGACCATTTCCGCGGCGCGCGCACCGCGTTCGCCACCACCGAACGCGGGTTCTCGACGCTTTACGGCCACGTGGAGACCGACCGCGCCGCGGCCGGGGCCATCCTGTCGCGCCCGGACCTGGTGTCGACATCGTGCCTGTTTGCCCGCGACCACGGGCTGCAGGCCATGCTGCCCTTCATTGCCCGGCATTTTCCCGGCGTGCCGATCCTTCCCGTCGCCGTCTCCATCGCCTCGAAGCGCGCGCAGTGGGAAGCCTTCGCCGATCTCGTCGCCGGGCTCGCCGGGCCGGACGTGCTGGTGGTGCAGTCCACCGATTTCTCCCACTACCTACCGCACCACGAAGCCCGCCGCCGCGACCAGCAGACGCTCAATCTCATCGCCGCCGGCGATCTCGACGCGCTGGCGGGGCTGGTCCAGCCCGATCACGTCGATTCCCTCGGCGCGCTCTATGTGCAGCTTCTGCTGCAGGACGCGGTGAACGGCGCCCGTCCGCTGGCGCTGGCCAACGAGAACGCCCAGCAATATGTCGCCCGGCCGGCGGCCGAGACCACGAGTTATCTGGTTCTCGCCTTCATGCCCGGCATGGCGGCAAGGCCGGCGCCGGCCTTTCCCGGCGCCACCGTGCGCTATTTCACCGGAGACGTGTTCTTCGGCCGCGCCATGCCGTCGGCCCTTGTCGACGCGAAGGCCGGCCGCCTCGTGCTCGACGCCGTGCGCGCCACCACGCTCGGGCGCCCGATGATCGTCAATCTGGAAGGCGTCATCCTGCCCAACATTCCCGCCGGGATCGACCACCTCACCCTCGCCATGCCCGACAGCCTCGCGCTGGCCTGGCTGAAGGCGCTGAACGTCGCCGGGGCCGGCATGGCCAACAACCACGCCACCGATCTCGGCGACAACGGCATCGCCGAGACCAGGGCGGCGCTCGACGGCGCCGGCATCGCCCATTTCGGCCAGGGCGAACGCCTCGAGCTTTCCGACCTGTCGGTGGTCGGGCTGACGGACCTGGATTCCAATGGCAGCCGCCAGGTCGACCTGATCGACGCCGCGCTCATCGACCGCCTTGTCGGCGAGGATGCGGCAAGACCGACCGTCGCCTTCGTGCACTGGGGGCGTGAATGGATCGACACGCCCTCGCCGCGCGAGCGCGGGCTTGCCGAGGAAATGCGCCGGCGCGATGTCGCGCTCATCGTCGGCGCCCATCCGCATGTCGCATCGAGGGGCATGACCGCGCTTTCGGGCGGCGACACGCTCGTCGTGCACACGCTCGGCAATTTCCTGTTCGACCAGAAGGGTCCGCGACCGTCCTCAGCGCTGCTCGAAGTGACGAGTTTCGCGCAGGGCACGCTCTTTGCCCGCCTGCTGCCGATGCCGAACCTCTACGATCTTGCCATCGCCGCGACGAAAAGGTGAGCGTCAGCAGGCCGTATAGGTCGCGATCGTGCAGGCCGCGGGCTCGGCCGCTCCCTCGCCCCAGTTGACGCTGTCTTCCGGGATGCGGAAATACTTGATGTAGAGCGGCCGCGCCGAGCGGACCGTGCCGTCGGCGAACCGCGCCCTGACGATCACGTCGTGCACGCTTGACCGCGGCGCGGTGAGATCGAGACGCACGGTGAAGCGGTTTGCCTGCTTCCTGCCGCGCACCGGCAACGCCACCTGATAGTCCCGGCCGCGTTCCTTCAGCTCGACTTTGAAATGTTCAGGCGCCTCGGGCGAACCGCCGAAGCCGGCGCCGCATTCGGCCAGCAGTTCGAACCGGTCGGCAGTGCCGAGGGCGATGAAGGATTCCAGCACCTCGGAGGCCTTGAACGCCGAGCCGCCATCGCCGCGCCACTCATAGTCGAGCCGCCCCTCGATCCGCGTCACCACATGTTCGTCCATGAGGCGCCCCGCCGGTCCGAAGACGATGCCGAGGTCGCTGGACCGGAATGCCAGCGGCCCGAGTTCGCCGAGCGGCATGCGCGCCGCCGGATCGCCGGCGCAGGCCTTGTCGCCGTTGCACACATAGGCCGTCGCCGCCAGCGCGCCCACATCGGCGCCGAGCGCGCCGATCTCCGGCTCCAGCCGGATCGCGGCGGTGGCGTCGATGTCGCCGATGTCCCTGGTGAAGCTTTGGCTGCGCAGAGAACCGTCGCGATTGGTGAAGGCGAAGGTGAGCCTGGCGCCATAGGCCTTGCCGAAGCCGTTGTTGATGAGGTTCAGCTCCGGCCGGAAACTGGTGCAGCCGAAGGCGCCGCCGATCGAGAACAGCGGCT
This sequence comes from Rhizobiaceae bacterium, assembly GCA_049290135.1. Taxonomy (GTDB): domain Bacteria; phylum Pseudomonadota; class Alphaproteobacteria; order Rhizobiales; family Rhizobiaceae; genus JADJTR01. The sequence goes on along the minus strand of JBATNB010000177.1, from coordinate 512 downwards.
TGCGGAACACGCCGCTCGACTTCACGTCGACCACGATGTCCTTCAGCGTGAACGCCTTGCCGTCCTTCGCCGCGATGTCGCCGGTCAGCCAGACGTGCGATTCGAAATAATTGACGTCGGTGTCGTAGTCGATCCAGTACGGCTCGATGCGGATCGTGCGCTGGCCGGTCCAGCGCTCCCACAGGCCGGGGTTGCTCGGACGCACCACCACGCCGGTGTCGGTCGGTTCCGATGTGTAGCGCACCGCCTCCTCCCGCTCGGTCATGCGCCGGTCGACGTCCATGCCGAACTCGACCCGGTCGGCATCGCCGCGCTTGGCGGCAACGCTCATCACGCCGCCGGCGAGCGCGTCGGGCAGATCGTCCGGCACCGTTCCCAGGAAGCGGTCGTCCTGCCAGCGCCCGGCATAGCGGCCGCCTCCGGCCAGGATCATCGCCCCATCGCCGTGTCGAAGCCCGTCGGCGAAGGCGCCCTCGTGGCGGTTGCCGTTGGCAAACCGCAGCACGCCGCGA
>JBATNB010000176.1:0-1548 GCA_049290135.1 Rhizobiaceae bacterium | reverse complement strand
GGCCAGCGCCGCGGCGAGCCCCGCCGGCCCCATGCCGACGACGAGCACGTCGCAATGGGCGAACCGCGCCGCGTAATAGTCCGGATCCTCGCGATCCGGCGCCACGCCGAGCCCCGCCGCGCGGCGGATGAACGGTTCGTAGAGGTGCTTCCACGCCGCCGTCGGCCACATGAAGGTCTTGTAGTAGAAGCCGGCGGAGAAGAACGCGCCGAACAGATTGTTGATGGCGCCGATGTCGAAGGCGAGCGACGGCCAGCGGTTCTGCGATGTCGCAGCCAGTCCGTCATGAAGCTCCTGCACCGTGGCCCGGACATTGGGCTGGCGGCGCGAGGCATCGCGGCTGATGTCCATCAGCGCGTTCGGCTCTTCCGCCCCCGCGCCGATCATGCCGCGCGGGCGATGGTACTTGAACGAGCGGCCGGTGAGGTGCACGCCATTGGCCAGCAGCGCCGACGCCAGCGTGTCGCCTTCGATGCCGGAGTAGCGCTTGCCGTCGAAGGTGAAGGACAGCGGCCTGGCGCCCTCGGGCCGGCGGATGCGGAACGGTTCGCTCATTTGCCGCCTCCGAGTTCAGGCTTTGCTTCGCCGGCCTTGTAGGTCGCGAGGAACCTGTCGGAGACCGTGTCGCGCGCCGCGTTGAAGAACCGCGCGCAGCCATGGATGTGCCGCCAGCGCTCGAAGGTAACCCCCTTCGGATTGGCGCGGATGAAGAAGAAGCGTTCGAAATCCTCGTCCGAAACGGTCGACCAGTCGGTCGGACGCGCGATGTGGGCTTCGCCGGCATGACGGAATTCCGTCTCCGGGCGCTCCTCCTCGCAATAGGGGCAACGGATCAAGAGCATGGATCGGGCCTCCTCAATGCGCCACGGCGGCGGCGGCGGCCTCGTCGATCAGCCGGCCGTTGCGGAAGCGTTCGAGCGTGAATGGCGCGTTGATCGGGTGCGGATCGTCGCGCGCGATGGTGTGGGCGAACACGTGGCCGGACCCGGGCGTCGCCTTGAAGCCGCCCGTTCCCCAGCCGCAATTGACATAAAGCCCCTTGACCGGGGTCTTGGCGAGAATCGGCGAGCGGTCCGGCGTCACGTCGACGATGCCGCCCCATGATCTCAGCATCTTCATGCGGCCGAACATCGGGAACATCTCGCAGATGGCATCGAGCGTGTGCTCGATGATGTGCAGGCCCCCGGTCTGCGAATAGGAGGTGTACTGGTCGGTCCCCGCGCCGATGACGAGTTCGCCCTTGTCGGATTGCGAGATGTAGGCGTGCACGGCATTGGACATCACCACGCACGGCACCACCGGCTTCACCGGCTCCGACACCAGCGCCTGCAACGGATAGGATTCCAGCGGCATGCGCACGCCGGCCATGTCCATGACCACGGTCGTATGTCCGGCCGCGACCACGCCGACCTTCTTCGCGCCGATGAATCCGCGCGACGTTTCCACCCCCTGCACCGCGCCATTGGGGCCGCGGCGGATTCCGGTCACTTCCGTGTTCTGCAGGATGTGCACGCCGCGCGCCGCCGCGCCGCGCGCATAGCCCCAGGC
>JBATNB010000175.1:0-2280 GCA_049290135.1 Rhizobiaceae bacterium | reverse complement strand
GATCGAGGCGGCGCGCGCGTCCGCGGTCGTGCGGGTGGCCCGCACGCGCGACAGTTCGGTGGAGAATTCGGAAAGCTGCTGGCTGGCCAGCGTCGAATTGTTCTGCCCGACCAGCAGGCCGGCATTGGCGCGGTATTCGGCAACCTTCTGCTCGGCCGCGCGCACGCGGGTGCGCAGATCGTCGATTTCGGGCTCCAGCCACCTGGTTGCGTCGGAATTGACGTCGAGCTTGGCAGCCTGGTTGATGCCGATATAGGCGTCGGCGATCGCGTTCGGCACATCCGCGGCCAGGCGGGCATCCTCGGAGGAAAATTCGATGACGATGACGCGGGACTTTTCCACGCGATAGACCTTGAGGCGTTCGCGCACGGCTTCCAGTACGCGCTCGCCAGCGGGAATGGCCGACGGGTCGGAGCGCAAGCCGGCGAGGATCATGACGCGGTCGAGCAGGCCGAGCGAGGCGGCCTCGTCGAATTCGGGATTCCCCTCCAGCTTCAGCTGTTCGGCGACCTGGCGCAGCAATTCCGTGGAGGTGATGACCTGCACCTGGCTGGTGACGCCCTCCTCGTCGAGCAGCGTGCGGCCATCCTCGGGCGAGCGGTCGGTGCGCGTATAGGCGGATTCGCGCGTCTCGATGAGAATCCGCGTCTCGGCCTTGTATTTCGGCGACGCCACCATCGTGTAGAGCGCGGCAAGCGCGGTGAGGACCAGTGCGAACACCAGAATGCGCCGCCAGTTCCTCATGATGGAGAGGAAAAGGACGCGCAAATCGACATCGAGGTCGGGGCCGTTCGCCGTAACTGCGGACATCGGGAACACTCCTTGGATGCGGCGAAGGTAAACGGTCATGGTAACCGGAGCGTTAAAGCCGATCCCGCGCGGCTTTACCGGGCATTAACCCTAACGGGAGGATAACGGGCCATGCAGGCGGGACATCCGCCGGTTTCGGAATGGTCGGTCGTCATGAAGGTCTTCCCCGTCGCGCTTGCCGCGCTCGCCCTTGTCTCCGTTTCCGGCTGCGCGGCCTATCGCCCGGCGCCGGCGGCCTTCCACGAGGCGCTCGGCCAGGCCTACAGGCTCGATTCGGGCGACAGCGTCCGCATCACGGTGTTCGAACAGGAAGGCCTGACCAACACCTATGTCATCGACCAGGCCGGCTACATCGCCTTCCCGCTGGTGGGCGCCATCGCCGCCCGCGGGCGGACCGGGCACGAGCTTGAAGCCGATCTCGCGGCGCGGCTGCGCAACGGCTACCTGCGCGATCCCGATGTCTCGGTGCAGATGGACCGCTACCGTCCGGTCTTCGTCATGGGCGAAGTCGGCGCCGCCGGCCAGTACTCCTACGTGCCCGGCCTGACCGTGCAGAAGGCGATCGCCATGGCCGGTGGCTATTCGGCTCGCGCCTTGCAGGACAATGTCGACATCACGCGCACGGTCAACGGCAAGGTGATGACCGGTCGCGTGCGCATTTCCGATCCGCTCCTGCCTGGCGACACCGTCTATGTGCGCGAACGGCTGTTCTGAGTGGCGCCCTGAATGAATGACAGCGGCAGCCTGCGTATCGTTCATTGTTTTCGTTCGCCGGTCGGAGGCATCTTCCGCCACGTGCGCGATCTGGCGACAGCGCAGGAAAATGCCGGCCATGCGGTTGGAATCGTTTGCGATTCCACGACCGGCGGCGAATACGAGAACCGTCAGATCGAAGCACTCGCACCACAGCTCACGCTCGGCGTGCAGCGCGTGGCGATGCAGCGCCATGTCGGCGCGGGCGATTTCGCCGCCGCGTGGCGCTCGTGGAAAGTCATCAAGGGATTGCGGCCGGATGTCCTGCACGGACATGGCGCCAAGGGCGGTTTCTACGCCCGCGCCTTCGGCACAGTGTTGCGGGTCGGAAGGTCACGCGTCGCCCGCCTCTATTCACCGCACGGCGGCAGCCTGCACTATGACAATGACAAGCTGTCCGGGCGGCTGTTCTTCCTGATCGAGCGGATGCTGGAAACCCAGACCGATCGCCTCGTGTTCGTGGCGGACTATGAACGGCGCGTCTTCGCCGAGAAGATCGGCGGTCCGCATGCGCCGTTCTCGGTCATCCACAACGGGCTCAGGCCGGATGAATTCGAACCCGTGGCGCTTTCGCCGGACGCCGCCGACTTCCTGTACATCGGCATGATGCGCGACCTCAAAGGCCCCGACCTGTTCATCGACGCGCTCGCCGCGGCGCGCGCGGCCTCGGGCCGGCCGCTGACGGCGGTCATGGCCGGCGACGGCGACGACCTGCCC
>JBATNB010000174.1:0-1526 GCA_049290135.1 Rhizobiaceae bacterium | reverse complement strand
GCCCGGAACTGGAAGCGGACGCCGACGGGGATGGTGAGGCAAAGCCCGGGCCGCAGGTCGACCACCTCGCCGGGGCCACCTGCCGACCGCCACATCTGGCCGGCGCCGGCCGTGACATACCAGATCTCCTCGACGCTTCGGTGGCGGATGGCGCGCGAGACGCGACCGGGCGCCAGCGAGAAATGCGCCATGGAACCGCCGGGGCGGCAGAGCAGGATGCGCACGTCCGATCCGTCCGGCGCGGTGACGTCGGGATGGTCCGGGAGTTGGCGGCTATCGAAATCCGGCATGGCGCGTGCTCCAGGTCCGTCCGGCAAAATGAAGCGGAATCGAAACGCCGGCAACGGACATTCCGGAGCCGGCCCGGCGGGCATCGCGGGCTTCATCCCGGGCGGAGCGGCGGCCCGGCTCGCGCAGCAACGATTCCGGCGAAACCGGATTCCACTCGTATATCAAATGGACTCCTCCAGGATTCCAGCGTGCCGGCGACGCAGTTCGGCCTTCTGCACCTTGCCCATCGGGTTGCGCGGCAGGTTGTCGGCAAACAGGATCCGGCGCGGCTGCTTGAAGCGCGCCAGCGCCGGCGCGATCGCCGCGAGGACGGCTTGTTCGTCGCGCGGATGGTCCGGCGCGACCGCGAGCAAGGCGATCACCGCCTCGCCGAGATCCGGGTGCGGGACGCCGAAAACCGCGGATTCGACCACGCCCGGAAGGGCATCCAGCAGCAGCTCGATCTCCTTGGGATAGATGTTGAATCCGCCGGCGATGATGACATCCTTCGCCCGTCCGACGATCGTGATATATTTCTGATCATCCATGAAGCCGAGATCGCCGGTGATGAACCAGCCATCGGCGCGAAAATCCTCGCGCGTCTTCTCCGGCATGCGCCAATAGCCGGAAAACACGTTCGGTCCCTTCACCTCGATCATGCCGGTGACGCCGTCCGGCAGCAATTCGCCGGTCTGCGGATCGGCGATGCGCACGCCGACGCCGGGCAGGGCCGGTCCGACGGTTCCGGCGCGACGCTCGCCGTCATAGGGGTTGGAGGTGTTCATGTTGGTCTCGGTCATGCCGTAGCGCTCAAGCACCGCGTGCCCGGTGCGCTCGGCGAAGTCGCGGTAGGTCTCGGCGAGCAACGGCGCGGAGCCGGAGACGAACAGCCGCATGTGGCGCGCCGATTCCCGCGTCAGGCGCGGGTCGGCAAGCAAGCGGGTGTAGAAGGTCGGCACCCCCATCATCGCCGTCGCCCCCGGCAGGTGCCGGAACATCTCGCCGATTTCGAACGCGGGCAGGAAGATCATCGAGGCGCCGGCGGCCAGGATGGTGTTGGTGGCCACGAACAGCCCGTGCGTGTGGTAGATCGGCAGGGCGTGCAGCAGGCGATCGGCCGCGGTGAAGCGCCAGGCATCGGCGAGCGTCAGCGCGTTCGACAGCAGATTGTCGTGCGTCAGCATCGCGCCCTTCGAGCGCCCGGTGGTGCCGGACGTGTAGAGGATGGCGGCGAGGTCGGATCCGGCGCGCGTAAC
>JBATNB010000173.1:0-4211 GCA_049290135.1 Rhizobiaceae bacterium | reverse complement strand
ACGAGGCGACGTGCACACGGCTAGCGACACATCCGGATCGCCGCGCGCCGCAATGGCTGCAAGCAACCCCTCCGTGCGATGCAGCCTGAACATCATCGGTTCCTCGATGGTGAGCAGGGCAAAACGCCGGTGACCGAGCGCGTAGAGAAGTTCGAAAGCCTCAAAGAAGGCCGATGCGCCATCGGTATCAATCCAGTCATGGCTGGCGTCTTCGCGCGCCACCCTGCCGTGCGTGACGAATGGAAAACCGGCTTCGATCAATGCGTCGACGCGCGCGTCCGTCTCCGTGGTGCGCGCCAGGATCAGGCCATCGGCACGGCGTGTGCGCACGATATTCCTGATGACGGAAAGCTCGGACTGGCCTTCCGGAACCGCCGCCAGAAACAGGTCAATTCCGCACGCCGACAGGCTGTGCCCCAGGGCGGACAGATATTCGCCGAGAAAGCTGTCCTCTCGCCCATAGCCCGGGTCGGTCAGGATCAGCCCGGCAAAGCCCGTACTGCGTCCGCCCACCAGACTTTGCGCCGCGCGGTTCGGCACATAGCCAAGCGCCGCGGCGGCGGATTCAACGGATTTGCGTGTCGCCGCCGGAATACGCTCGTTGCCCGCCAGCGCGCGCGACACCGTGGAGGCGGAAAGCCCCAGCCGAAAGGCGATGTCCTTGATGGTGGGTGCAGGCATGGTCATGGCTCCCCCCAAAAGCCGTCGCCAACGCTCCTCATTGGCGCAGGTTAACAGGTGATCGGGATCGGCGCAAACGTTTGCGCAAAACGCCGCCGCATCTTGAAAACTCCGCGCGATGACCGGTCGGGCGACCATTTGGACCGGGCGGCCTGATGGCCGCGGCGCAGCTTCTGTCGCGTGGAGAGGAGATTGCGAAGGGTTCCTCGCCCGGCTGCCGGGTTCCCTGCCGTACGCCAAGCCGTCGCCTTGGCGAATTCCGGAACGCGCTCGATCCTCGCGAGCAGCCGCGAAGCCGTTGCGATCTTCTCTGGCCGGATTGGCTTTCGGACGGCCTAGCCGTCCTCGGTGGAGATCGATGACGCTTCTTGATTGAACACCGCGCCGTAATAGCCTCGTGTACCTCCGCCGCCACTGCGGTTGGCCCGCGTTTCCGCACTCAAGCCACGCCGCATCATTTCGGTGACCCGATACCCTCAGTTCCTCCGGGTCCTGGTCGTATGCGTCGGTCTCCGGGAAGTCCCTGCGAGTGGCGAACCAGATACGTGGCCGGCCCATCGGAATGATGGGCCAAACTCAAGGCGAGGGCGGTTCCGGGACGCCTGGCCGACCGCCGCCAGTCATTGGACTTCGCAAAGCTAAGCATTGATCGGGCGCGTCTAGGCATGTCCCGGGCTTATCGGCATCCTGACGGACGAGATATCGGGAGGAACGTTCATGCGCCGTGTTGCCTTGACCGGAGTGTTCCTGGCTTTCGCCGGCCTTGCCCATGCAGATGCGACGGTGGTCTGGAAGCTGGGAGGCTTTGTCGGGCCGGGGCGCGGGCGATCTACTGGCTGGCCCAGTGCAACCCCTTCAGCCACGCGGTGGAACTGATCCGTTTTGCCGCTTACGGGCAGTTCAACCCGGTCAGTTGCGCCGTGGTGGTCGGCGTCGGGCTGGTGGCGTTCGCGCTGGCCGTTCGTGGCTACAATCCGCTGATCGGCACGATCGGGCAGATCAAGCGCGACTGAGATCAGCTCCGGCGCAGGAACGGCAGCAGCAGGCCCGCCAGCCCGAACAGCAGCACCCCGGCCAGCACGGCGCCGATCAGCCAGCGCGACCAGCGCAGCGGTTCCATGTCGGCGCCGAACCAGCCGTGGTCGCCCCACAGCAGGACCCGGCCCCGCACCCCCTCGGCGCCGCCCAGCTTGACGGTACGGCTCAGGTCGGAATTCAGCGCGCTGTCGTCCAGCCACAGCGTGATCGCATGGCTCTGTCCCGCTGCCATCGTCCCAAGCCGCAGCGCCTTCAGCCCGGTCGACGTGGTAGTGATGCGGACCTTGGTTCCGTCGACCTCGGCCAGCAGCGCGCCCGGCACGGTCAGGGCGACATCCTGCGCCGGGCCGGTGCTGCGCACCGTGCCGCTGACGGTCCGACGGAAGGCGCCGATGTCAAGGATCGCGGAAAGCTCGGGGATGTCATGCATCATCGATTGCACCGCCACGACGTTCATCAGGCGCGGCAGGACGATGTCCTTGACCTTCTTCATCACATCGGGCTTCAGCGTCAGGCGGATGGCGACGTCATCGTCCAGCCGGCTCTTCAACTGATCGGCCATGAAGTTCGCCACCCGGTTGGGGTCAAGCCCGAAGCCGGGCGGCACCAGGAAATCCTGAACGACGAGTTCGGCCTGCAAGGACGGCGCCAGCAACGCCCGCCCGCTGCCCGACAGGACATAGAGCCCAATGCCCGCCGCAAGCGTCAGACCAAGCGAAAGCAGGTTGTGCCAGAACCGCATGAACCCTCCTCGGGGTGTCCGGATGGTAGCCGGGCCGCTTATTGGAAATGCCGATTACCAAGATTGGCCAGTCCCCATGGACAGCGGCGTCCGATCGGCCCGACTCTTGGCCGGGATGCAACGCCGGAGGGAGCATGTGGAAAGCGCTGGTTCTGTCGGCCCTGCTGCCGCAGATGGTGCAGGCGAAGCCGGTGCGCGACCTGTCTGTGCCGTTGGTCGCCGAAGCCGCCTATGACCGGGACCGGCTGGTGGGAGCCTGGTACGAGGTGGCCCAGACCCCGACATTTCTGGAGCAGGATTGCCACGGCACCACGGTTGAGGTCGCCAGCCGCGACGACAGCCGCCTGACCGTCAGGATCGCCTGCCGCAAGGGCGCGCTCTCCGGCCCGGTGCTGCCGCTGGAGGGCGTTCTGGTCGAGACCGATCCCGGCCTGTTCCAGGTGCGCTTCGTCAGGCTGGCCGAACGGGGCAATCTGCAGCTCGTCCTGCTCTGGCAGGCCGCCGATGACAGCATGGCTGTGCTCGGCGCGCCTTGGGGCGATGTGGGGTGGATCTGGTCGAAGACGCCACATCCCGACGCCACGGCGTTGGAGCAGGCCAAGGCGGTTCTGGTGGCGGCGGGCTATCGCGCCAGGGCGATCCGCAACGTGGAGCAGGCACGATGACGGGGCACGAATCCGTTGCCGCCGGGTCGAAGGCCGGCCGTCAGGCGCCGGTGCGGCATCCATCGCCATCGCAGCGTACGGCGGGAACCGGGCGGCGGCCGAGATTCTTGATGCCGAGGATAATCGCCACACAAGCGGGAAGCGCGTGTGGAGAGAGCGACGGGAGGGCGAACAGGATCAGTCCGTCATTGCCGCCCTCGTCCGGGTTTTGAATGGTTGCCAAGGGAGAGTATGCTTTGGCCGGAAGCCCGACAAACACCCTTCGGTGACTTGCCATGACCAGGAGCGCCGCGGCCGACTCCTGTTATCGATCGGCGCCGAAGCGAAGTCCATGGCGCAGGTGCGCAGACCGCGGCGCGTGTGCCGCGCTTCCCCTATCCCGACCCCTCCGCCCGTCGCGGCGGAAATCGGCGGATCAGCGCCCGTTTCCATCCCGGGAAAGGCCGACTACTATGGCCGGCGAGGGGTGCGATGCGCGCCCGCGCTTCCGCGAGGTCATTCTTGGAACTGACGATTGAATCGGCGCTGTCGCCGGCCGGTCTGCTCGGCCATTCGACCTATGTGCTTCTGGTCCTGTCGATGCTGATGCGTCGCATGGTGTGGCTGCGCCTGCTGGTCATCGCCTCGGCGATCGCCGGCATCCTCTATGCCTCGCTGATCCTGACCGATCCGGTCGGCACGTTCTGGGAAACGCTGCTCATCGGCGTCAACATCGGCCAGCTCTGCCTGACCTGGTGGCTGGACCGCACCACCCAGTTCAATGATCGCGACGCCGAGATGCGCCTGCTCCATTTCGAGCACCTGTCTCCCAGCCGGTTCCGCCGGCTGCTCTCGGCCGGCGAATGGCAGACCCTGCCGTCCGGCACCAGTCTGACCGCCGAAGGAACGCCGGTGCCGGCACTTTACTTCCTGCGCAGCGGCACGGCCGAGGTGCGGGTGGCCGGCCGCAAGGTCGCGCGCTGCGACACAGGAACATTCGTCGGCGAGATGACGGTGGCGACCGGAGAGCCCGCCAACGCCGGCGTCACCCTTGTCGAGGACGCGCAGGTCTGGCGCATCGACGCGGCCCGCCTGCGGGCCATCGC
>JBATNB010000172.1:0-15036 GCA_049290135.1 Rhizobiaceae bacterium | reverse complement strand
GCGCGGCTGCGCGGCCGGTGCCGCGGCGACCGGCGCGAAATCAAGGCCGGAGGTCGCAGCGGCGAGCTCGCGTTCGAAATCGGCATCAAAGGCGTCGGAAACGAAATCCCCGGCTTCCGGTTCCGCCTGCGCCTGTTCGTGCCAGTCGCGGGCTTCAGCGCCGAGCGCTTCGATGAAATCCACATCGATGCCGGCGTCGTCGGCCGCCATGGGTGCTACGTCATGGTCCAGTTCGGGCAGTTCCAGTTCGTCGGTCAGCGGCACTTCATCGCCATAGGCGGCGACGGTGTCATAGGAATCGAACATGCCGGCATGGGCTTCGGCGACCGGGGCGTAAGGCTCCGTCTCGGCCTCGGCGACAAGGGGCGCCTGGTCGGCGGCAACGGAGGAATAGTCCTCCTCCATGGCCGCGGGCGCATAGTCATCGACGGATTCGGCGCCATATGCCGCTTCGGCATCGACCGGGCCGGCATCCCATAGCGGTTCATCGGCCGGCGAATACGCCAGCGCCGGTTCCTCGGCGTGACCGGCATCAGGTTCCGGGTCGACGACCGGTTCGGCACGGCGCTGCGCCCACGACGGCGCGCGGGAAAACTGGGTCCGGGCGGCGCGATACGACGCGGCCAGCGCGGCAAGCTCGGCAAACGGATCGGCCGGGGCCGTCGCCTGCTCCTTCGCCGCGACAACTGGCTCGGGCTCGACAACCGCCTGCATCGGCTCGACCGTGTCGACGGCCTCGACAGGCGCGTCGGCATGGTCGTCCGGTTCGCCGTAGGCATGGTCCTCGGCGTGGACAGAGTCGTCAACGGCGACATCCGTCCCGAGAAAGGCGACGAGTTCGTCCTCGAACGCCGAAACCGGCGCCTCGGCATTGGCGAGCGCGACTTCCGCGTCCGGCAGCCCGAAATCGAGATCGCCGAAATCGAGATCGATCTCGGCCTCGGTCGCATCGGCTTCGAAGGCGGCGCCGGTGGCGACCCGCAGTCGCTCCGCCGGCTCGGCGAACACCGGCGCGGCTGGCTCATCCCAGCGCGCCGCGACATCGTCATTCACGGCATCGAAGGCCGCATCCTCGGCGTCAAGCGCCGCGGCGAGTTCGGCGTCCAGGTCGAACGCGGCCTCATCGGTCAGCGGAAGATCATCGGTAAAAGCGTTTGCAAGCTCGCGCTCGAACTCCAGCGCCAGATCGTCGCCATCGGTGTCGCGATAGCCGGTGATCGCCGCAAGATCGGCCAGCGGATCGTCGGTCTTGCGGAAATGCCCCGCGGGGTTGCCATGGAGGTTCTCAGCCATTGCTCTCATACTCGCACTCGCACCCATCCGCCGGGGAATTCCGGCCTACCAGCGCAATGTGGGCAAAAAGAGACAGGCGAACGGGCGCTAACCCATCGTTTCGGGAGCATCCGCGCCGATCATGGCAAGACCGGAGGCGATAACATTCCCGACAGCCTGCACCAGCCCTAGCCTGGCTTGGGTCAATTCTGGCTGGTTAACCTTAAGAAAGCGTAAGTCGGGATTGTCGGTGCCGCGGTTCCACTGTGCGTGCAGCAGCGAGGCGGTTTCGAACAGGTAGAACGCGATGCGGTGCGGCTCCAGCGCCGCGGCCGCGCCTTCCACCATGCGCGGCCATTCGGCGAGCTTGCGCACCAGCGCGAGTTCCCCTTCGTCGACGAGCAGGCCGAGTTGCGACACCATCGCATCGGTGCGCATGTCGAGGCCCGGCAGCGTCTCGCGCGCCTGCCTGAACACCGAATGCGTCCGCGCGGAGGCATACTGGACATAGAAGACCGGATTGTCCTTCGACTGCTCCGTCACCTTGGCGAAATCGAAATCGAGCGGCGCGTCGGCCTTGCGATAGAGCATCATGAAGCGGACCGGATCGCGCCCGACCTCATCCACGACGTCGCGCAAGGTGACGAATTCGCCGGCGCGCTTCGACATGCGCACCGGCTCGCCGTCACGGTACAGCTTGACGAGCTGGCACAACAGGATGTCCAGGTCGATCTCGCCGCCCGAAATGGCGCGCGCCAGGGCTTCCATGCGCTTGACGTAGCCGCCGTGATCGGCGCCGAGGATGAAGATCAGCTTGCGGAAACCGCGCGCATACTTGTCCTTCATGTAGGCGACATCGGCGGCGAAATAGGTGTAGGAGCCGTCGGACTTGGCGAGCGGCCGGTCGACATCATCCCCCACCTCGGTGGAGCGGAACAGGGTTTGCTCGCGGTCCTCCCAATCGTCCGGCTTCTGGCCCTTCGGCGGCGGCAGCTTGCCCTTGAAGACATGGCCGCGGATGGTCAGGTCGGCGATGGCGGCGCGGATCGCGGCGGCGTTGTCGGCATGCAGCGTGCGTTCGGAAAAGAACACTTCGTGGCGCACATTGAGCGCGGCGAGATCGTCCTTGATGAGCGCCATCATGGCATCGATGGTGCGATCCTTGGCGATCGCCAGCGCCTCGTCCTCCGGCATGGCGAGCAAGGCGGGGCCGAACTCGTCCGCGAGCGCCGCGCCGACCGGCTTCAGATAGTCGCCGGGATAGAGGCCGGCCGGAATGTCGCCGATGATTTCCCCCAGCGCCTCGCGGTAGCGAAGCAGCGCGGACCGGCCGAGCACATCGATCTGCGATCCGGCGTCGTTGATATAGTATTCCTTCGTCACGTCGTAGCCGGCGAACGCCAGAAGGTTGGCGAGCGCGTCGCCCACCACGGCGCCGCGGCAATGGCCGACATGCATCGGGCCGGTCGGATTGGCCGAGACATATTCGACATTGACCTTGACCCCGGCGCCGACCGACGAACGGCCGAAATCGCGGCCTTCGGCGAGCATGCGCGCCAGTTCGCCCTGCCAGAACGCCGCGTCGAAGCGCACGTTGATGAAGCCGGGACCCGCGACCGAGACCTCGGCGAACCCGCCCTGGGCGCGCAGCGCATCGGCGATGCGGCCGGCGAGATCGCGCGGGTTCTGTCCGCACGGCCTGGCGATCGCCATGGCCACGTTGGTGGCGACATCGCCATGGGCGGAATCGCGAGGCGCCTCGGCGACAACGCGCGAAAGGTCCGGGGGCGCGCCTTCGGAGGTGCGCAGGCCCAGCGTTTCAACCGCTTCGCGCACGCGAGCGGCAAACACGGAAAACACATTCATGGGCGCCAGACCTCCGGGAAGACGGCGTCCGGCTAGACCAATTCGGGCGTATGGTCAAACAGGCGCCGATGTTCCTTCAGCGCGTAGGTGTCGGTCATGCCGGCGAGGAAGTCGGCCACGTGGCGCGCGCGCACGGCGTCCGAGGCCCGTTCCAGCCCTTCGCGCCAGCCTTCCGGCATGGCGCGGACGTCATCGAAATAGGCGCCGAACAGGTCGCGCACGATGCGATCGGCGTCGGCGCGCACCCGCATGACGTCGGGGTGGCGATAGAGGTTGGCGTAGAGGAACGCCTTGAGTTCCTTTTCCTCGGCCGCCATCGGATCGGAAAACCGCACCAGCGTGCGGCCGCAGCGGCGCACCTCGTCGGCGCTTCCGGGTCGAAGCGCGGCGAGCGCGCGTCCGGCCTCCGCGATCACATCCTCGACCATGGCGGTGATCTGGCGGCGCATCAGTTCGTGCCCGGTGCGAACCGGATCAAGGCCGGGATAGAGATTTCGCACCGTGGCGAGGATGGAGCCGGACAGGCCCACCGTTTCCAGCATGTCGAGCGACAGGAGCCCGGAGCGCAGGCCGTCATCGATGTCATGCGTGTCGTAGGCAATGTCGTCGGCAATGGCGGCGCATTGCGCCTCCAGCGAGGCGTGTCCGGCAAGGTCGAGCGCGAACAGCGCGTCGAAATCGGCGATCGTGCGCGGCACGTTCGACCAGTCGTCGCCGACCACCAGCGGGCCATTGTGCTTGACCAGCCCCTCCAGCGTTTCCCACGACAGGTTCAGCCCGTCGAATTCGGCGTACCGGCGCTCAAGGCGGGTCACGATGCGCAGCGACTGGGCGTTGTGGTCGAACCCTCCATAGGGTCGCATCATCGCATCCAGCGCGTCCTCGCCGGTGTGGCCGAAGGGCGTGTGACCGAAATCGTGCACCAGCGCCACGGCCTCGGCCAGATCCTCGTCGAGCCGCAGCGCGCGGGCGAGCGCGCGGGCGATCTGGGCGACCTCAATCGTGTGGGTCAGGCGGGTGCGGTAATGGTCGCCCTCATGCGCGATGAAGACCTGCGTCTTGTGCTTCAGGCGGCGGAACGCGGTGGAATGGATGATGCGGTCGCGGTCGCGCTGGAACGGCGTGCGCGTCGGGCTTTCGCTTTCCGGGTGAAAGCGCCCGCGCGATCGGGCCGGATCGCAGGCGCAGGGCGCACGCGGCCGGTATCCGAAGCCCAAACCTTCGGGCAACTGGGTGACCATGCCGAAAACCCCGCAATTGACTCGCCGCGACGAATACTTACCTATCCGGGACGCAAGACCGCAAGGTGACGCCATGAACGCCCCCGTTTCGCATCCCTCCGTGACCCTGACCGCGAACGCCGCCCGGCGCATCGCGCGGATCCTGGCGTCCGAGCCCGGAAAGACCGCCCTGCGCATTTCCGTCGAAGGCGGCGGCTGCTCGGGCTTCTCCTACAAGTACGATCTTGTCGACAGCCGCAACGCCGATGATCTCGTGCTCGAACGCGACGGCGCGACGGTGCTGATCGACGACATGTCGCTGACCTTCATGGGCGGCGCCGAGATCGACTTCGTCGATGACCTGATGGGCCAGGCGTTCAAGATCCAGAACCCGAACGCGGTGGCCAGCTGCGGCTGCGGAACCAGCTTCTCGGTGTGAACGAGAAAGGGCCGCGAAAACCGCGGCCCTTCCCTGCCTCGCTTACCCCCCGGTTGCGAGGACTTCAGGCTTCCGCCGCCATCGCGGCTTCCTTGGCACTGCCCTCATCGCCCGCCGCGCCGTTGAAGAAGGCGTTGAGCGCCACGGCGACCAGCGAGGCCAGCAGGATGCCGGACTCGATGAGCGGGTGGATCGAGTGCGGCATCCACATCTTGAAGTTCGGCGCGATGAGCGGGATCATGCCGAAGCCGAGCGCCACCGCGACCACGAACAGATTGTGGCGATTGCCCTTGAAGTCGACCCCGGACAGGATCCGGATGCCGGTCGCCGCCACCATGCCGAACATCACCAGGCCGGCGCCGCCCAGCACGAATTGCGGCAGCGCCTCGACCAGCGCGCCCATCTTCGGGATGAGGCCGAGCGCGATCAGGATGAGGCCGCCGGCCACGCAGACGAAGCGGCTCTTGATGCCGGTGACCCCGACCAGGCCGACATTCTGCGAGAACGACGTGTAGGGGAAGGTGTTGAAGATGCCGCCGATCAGCGTGCCGAGGCCATCGGCACGCAGGCCCGCCGACAGCATCGGCCGGGTGATCTTCTTGCCGGTCATGTCGCCGAGCGCCAAGAACATGCCGGTCGATTCGATCATGACCACGATCATGACCAGGGTCATGGTCACGATCAGGATCGGATCGAACACCGGCACGCCGAAGGAAAACGGCTTGATGAATGCGAACCAGCCGGCCGTCGCCACCTTGGCGAAGCTCATCTTGCCGAGGATCGCGGCGACCAATCCGCCGATGACGATGCCGAGCAGCACGGCGACGTTGGCGACAAAGCCCTTGCCCCAGCGCGCGATGGCCAGGATCGACACCAGCACGAGCGCCGAGATGGCAATGTTGGCCACCGGCGCGTAGGCGGGATTGTTGACCGAGGCGGCCAGCGCGATCTTCTCGGGCATCGCCGGCAGCGTCGAGCCGGCGGCCTTGGACAGTTCCGCGATCTGCTTCAGCCATTCGGCGGCGGCCGGATCGACCGTCTGCGGCGCGGTCGGGCCGAAGGGATTGCCGAAGATCCAGTTGATGCCGATGCGCATCAGCGTCACGCCGATGACGAGGATGATGGTTCCCGTCACCACCGGCGGGAAAAATCTCAGCATGCGCGACATCAGTGGCGCGATGAGGATCGAGATGACACCGGCGCCGATGATGGCGCCGAAAATCATCCGCGCGCCATCCGTGCCGGGGTTGGCGCCGGCCATGGCCACCATCGGCCCGACGGCGGCGAAGGTGACACCCATCATCACCGGCAGCTTGATGCCGAACCATTGCGTCGCGCCGAGCGACTGGATGATGGACACGACGCCACAGACGAAAAGATCGGCCGAAATCAGGAATGCCACCTGCTCGGGATCGAGCTTCAGCGCCCGGCCGATGATGAGCGGCACGGCGATGGCGCCGGCGTACATGACGAGAACGTGCTGCAGGCCGAGCGTGAACAGCTTCGGCGCAGGCAACATATCGTCAACGGGATGTGTCGTGCTGGACATATGCGTCTCCCCTTGGTCCCCCCGTTCCCATGACGGGCCCCAGCGGATAGGATTGCCGCGATACCGGCATCCGACCATTGCTGTTTTCCTGAAAGACTTGAATCGATTCAATGCAGATCGCGACCTGGAACATCAACGGCGTGAAAGCGCGAATCGAGACCCTCCTCGCCTGGCTGAAAGAGGCCGGTCCGGACATTGTCTGCCTGCAGGAAATCAAGTCCGTGGATGACCAGTTTCCCCGGCTCGAGATCGAGGCCGCCGGCTATCATGTCGAAACACATGGACAAAAAGGCTTCAACGGCGTGGCGATCCTGTCCAGGACGCGGCCGGACGAGGTGGTCCGGGGCCTGCCCGGCGATCCGGCCGACGAACAGGCGCGGTTCATGGAGGCGGTGTTTTCGACCCCCCGAGGCGCCGTGCGCGTCGCCTCGATCTACCTGCCGAACGGCAATCCGCTGGGCACCGAGAAATTCCCCTACAAGCTTTCCTGGATGAAACGCCTCGAGCGATTCGCGGCCGAACGCCTTGCCCTGGAAGAGCCGACGGTGCTGGCGGGCGACTACAATGTCATTCCCGAACCGCGCGATGCGAAAAACCCGGCCGCATGGACCGGCGACGCGCTGTTCCAGCCGGAGAGCCGCGATGCCTTCCGCGCGATCGAATATCTCGGCTATCTCGACGCCGTGCGCGCGGTCACGGACGAGCAGGTTTTCACCTTCTGGGACTATCAGGCCGGTGCCTGGCAGAAGAACAACGGCATCCGCATCGACCATGTGCTGCTGTCGCCGGAGGCCGCCAGGCGGTTGCGCGCGACCCGGATCGATTCGCACGTGCGCGGATGGGAAAAGCCCTCCGACCATGTTCCGGTGATCGTCGACCTCGATCTCTGACGGCTTGGCCGCCCGGGGCGTTTGGATTTTTCCGGCAACGGCGTATCATGCCGCCATGGCGCACCGTTCGGTCCTGGTCGTCCTGTTGTTTGCAAGCCTGCCGCTGGCGGCCCATGGCGAGCCGGTGCGACAGTGTTCCTGCCGCGCCTATGGCGCGGACCATGCGCTCGGCGCAACGATCTGCATCCGCGCGTCATCGGGCTCCTATCTCGCCCGCTGCGAGATGGTGCTGAACAACACGTCGTGGAAAAAGATCGGCGACAGCTGCCCACAGGCATCGCTTCGCCAACCCGCATCGAAGGTCATGGCAACGCCGATCGGAGCCGCCGGAAGCCGCGGCTGACCGCGATCAGTCGCCGGCGTCGAAAACGCCGTCGGAGAGATCCATCGCCTGGCGGCGGTCGACCTCGGCGGCCAGAGAGAATGCCTCTTCCTGCATCGGGCGGATCCAGTTCTGGTCCGCCGGCTTCGCCCGGCTCAGCGCCGAGGTCATCATGGCGAGACCGCGCACGATCTTGCCCTTCTGGTAGAGCAGGTTGCCCAGCAGCGCCTGCGCGCCGGCATGGCCCTTGCTCGCGGCAAGCTGGAGCCACTGGCCGGCCTGCCGGGCGCTCTGCTTCACGCCCTCGCCGGCAAGGAACATGCGGCCAAGTTCGAACTGCGCATCGGCATTGCCGTAGCCCGCGGCGGCGCGCAGATACTCGCGCGACGCGGCCTGGTTGGCCTTCACCGACGTGCCCGGAATGCCCTTCTTCAGATAGCGCCCCATGGCCAGAAGCGCGTCGGAGACATAGGATTCCTCCGGGCTTCCCGGCTGCACGTCCATCTCCGCGATGGTCGAGAACACCCGGAAGGCCTCGTAATCGTCGCGCGGAATGCCATCGCCTTCGGCATACATGCGCGCGAGTTTCCACTGCGCGCCGATCTGGCCGTTCTCGGCAGCATAACGATAGGCTTCGACTGCGCCGGCCTTGTCGCCGCGCTGGTAGGCGGAGAACCCGAACTGGAACACTTCCCAGGGGCTGCCCTTCGGCAATTTGTCGCCGGCCTGCGCAAGCGTGGCCAGCCCGCAAAGGCCGACCATCAACGCCAGACGGATCACGCTGTACTCAGATATCCGCATAACAGTGCGTTTCTTTCGCTCCGCCCGGGTGCGTGACGGCGCCATCGCGCGCCGGCCCCACCTGCTGGGCGTATTTCCAGATTGCTCCGGACTGGTAATCGGTTTCGCGCGGCGTCCAGGCCTTGCGGCGCTCGGCGAGTTCGGACTCCGTCAGCGCCACGTCGATCGTGCCGTTGACGGCATCGATGGTGATCATGTCGCCGTCCCTGAGCAAGGCGATCGGGCCGCCGACGGCGGCTTCGGGCCCCACATGGCCGATGCAGAAACCGCGCGTGGCGCCGGAAAAGCGTCCGTCGGTGATGAGGGCGACCTTGCCGCCGGTCCCCTGCCCGTAGAGCGCGGCGGTGGTGGACAGCATCTCGCGCATGCCGGGTCCGCCGCGCGGACCCTCATAGCGGATGACGAAGACGTCGCCTTCCTTGTACTTGCGATCGGTGACGGCCTTGAAGCAGTCTTCCTCGCAATCGAACACGCGCGCCGGGCCGGTGAACTTCAGCTCGGACATGCCGGCGACCTTCACGATGGCGCCTTCGGGAGCGAGGTTGCCCCTGAGGCCGACGACGCCGCCCGTCGCGGTGATCGGCTTGTTGGCCGGATAGACCACGTCCTGGTCCGGGTTCCAGGCCACCTTTTCCATGTTCTCGGCCAGGGTGCGCCCGGTGACGGTCATGCAGTCGCCATGCAGGAAGCCGTGGTCGAGCAGCGTCTTCATCAGCAGCGGAATGCCGCCGGCCTCGAACATGTCCTTGGCGACATATTTGCCGCCGGGCTTCAGGTCGGCAATGTAGGGCGTGCGCTTGAAGATCTCGGCGACATCGAACAGATCGAACTCGATGCCGGCCTCGTGGGCGATCGCCGGCAGGTGCAGCGCGGCATTGGTGGAGCCGCCGGACGCGGCGACGACCGCCGCGGCATTTTCCAGCGCCTTGCGCGTGACGATGTCGCGCGGGCGGATCTGCCTGGCGACCAGCTCCATCACCTTCTCGCCGGAGGCGAAGGAGAAGCGATCGCGGATTTCATAGGGCGCCGGGGCACCGCAGGAATAGGGCAGCGCCAGGCCGATCGCCTCGGCAACCGTTGCCATGGTGTTGGCGGTGAACTGCGCGCCGCACGACCCGGCCGACGGGCATGCCGCCTGCTCGATGCCGCTGAGTTCCTCGTCCGACATCTTGCCGACCGAATGCTGTCCGACCGCCTCGAACACGTCCTGCACGGTGATCTGGCGGCCGCGCCATGTACCGGGGAGGATCGAGCCGCCATAGATGAACACCGACGGCACGTTGAGGCGCACCATCGCCATCATCATGCCGGGCAGGCTCTTGTCGCAGCCGGCCAGGCCGACGAGCGCATCGTAGCAATGGCCGCGCATGGTGAGTTCGACGGAATCGGCGATCACCTCGCGGCTGACCAGTGAGGCCTTCATGCCTTGGTGACCCATGGCGATGCCGTCGGTGACGGTGATGGTGCAGAATTCGCGCGGCGTGCCATTGGCGGCCGCGACGCCCTTCTTGACCACCTGCGCCTGGCGCATCAGCGAGATGTTGCAAGGCGCGGCCTCGTTCCAGCAGGAGGCGACGCCGACGAGCGGCTGGGCGATTTCCTGCGCCGACAGGCCCATCGCGTAGAGATACGAGCGATGCGGCGCCTTGGCCGGGCCCACAGTGGTGTGGCGGCTCGGCAGTTTGTCCTTGGAAATCGTTTTCGCGTCCATGATGTTCCGTTCGCCCGCGAGGCGTCCCTTGTTGTTGGCGTCCATCCGGATCGCCCCGCGGCATCGAGCCGGGGTGCTCCGGGTTTGTGGCCAGAAAGCGGCGTATTGCCCCCATGCTTTCTTAGCGCATGGGTTCTTTCCGGAGTGTTGCGGAATCGTCACATCGGGATGCGGCGCGCGCGCGAAAACAGCGCGCGCCACCTTTGCCGCGCGGCGCTCAACCGGCGTCGCGGACCCGTTTCAAAGCCGTCTCCAGCCGCTCGGCCTCGCGCGCGAAATCGGCGCGCTTCTCGCGCTCGCCGTCGACGATGTCGGGATCGGCCTTGGCGACGAAGGCGGGGTTGTCGAGCTTGCGGTCGATGCGGGCGACTTCCTCGCGCGCCTTGGCCAGGGCCTTGTCGAGGCGCGCGGCTTCCGCCCCGAGATCGATGAGGTCGCCGAGCGGGATGGCGGCGATGGCCTCCTGCGCGACGATCTGGGCCGATCCCTTGGGCGCGGCGTCGGCAAACGACACCTGCGAGACGCGCGCCAGACGCTTGAGGGCGGCATCGTGCGTGGCCAGCCGCTCACGGGTGGCATCACCGGCATGGACGAGGACGAGTGGCGCCTGCGCGCCGGGCGGCACGTTCATTTCGGAGCGGACCGAGCGAATGCCGGTGACAAGGTCGAGCAACCAGTTGATCTCAGCGGCGGCGGCGGCATCCTCGAACGACGGCCGCGGCCATTCGGCGTGGACAAGCAGCGTTTCGCGGCCGAGGGAGGTCGCGTCCCACAGTTCCTCCGTCATGAAGGGCATGAACGGATGCAGCAGCTTGTAGATCTCGTCGAGCACGTGGCCGAGGCAGGCGCGGGCCTCCGCCTTCTCGGCCTCGCTGCCATCCATGAAGACCGGCTTCAGCAGTTCCACATACCAGTCGCACACCTGGTTCCACACGAACCGGTACGCGGCCGCGGCGGCGTCGTTGAAGCGGAATGCCGTGATCCCGGCGGTGATGGCGGCGGTGGCGCGCGACAGTTCCGTCAGGATCCAGCGGCTCAGCGTCGATTTCGCCTGGTCGGGGTGGAACGGCTCGCCGTGGCGGGCGCCATTCATTTCGGCAAACCGCGTCGCGTTCCACAGCTTGGTGCCGAAATTCCGGTATCCGGCGATGCGCTGCGGATCGAGCTTCACGTCGCGCCCCTGCGCGGCGAGGATGGCGAGGGTGAAGCGCAGTGCGTCCGCCCCGTACTCGTCGATCAGGTCGAGCGGATCGATGACGTTGCCCTTGGACTTCGACATCTTGGCGCCGTGCTTGTCGCGCACCAGCGCATGCACGTAGACGGTGTGGAACGGCTCGTCGTCCATGAAGTGCAGGCCCATCATCATCATCCGGGCGACCCAGAAGAAGATGATGTCGAAGCCGGTGACCAGCACGTCGGTCTGGAAATAGCGCTTCAGCTCCGGCGTTTCCTCCGGCCAGCCGAGGGTCGAGAACGGCCACAGCGCCGATGAGAACCAGGTATCGAGCACATCCTCGTCGCGTTCGAGGATTTCGCCGGGCCTGAAATTCTCGATCTTGTCCTCGACCCAGGCCTTCCACGGGCCTTCATGGGCGAGGTAATGCTGGATGGCGGCGTCGAGAGCCGCCTCCTCGTTGCTTTCCACGAACGCGTGTCCGTCCGGCCCGTACCAGGCGGGGATCTGGTGGCCCCACCAGAGCTGGCGCGACACGCACCATGGCTGGATGTTTTCCATCCACTGGAAATAGGTCTTTTCCCAGCTTTCCGGCACGAACCGCGTGCGGCCCTCGCGCACCGAGGCAATGGCCGGCTTGGCGAGCGTCGCCGCGTCGACATACCATTGGTCGGTGAGGAACGGCTCGATCGGCACGCCGCCGCGATCGCCATGGGGAACCATGTGTCGGTGCGGCTCGACCTTTGCCAGCAGCCCGGCCTCCTCCATCATCGCCACGACGCGCTTGCGCGCCTCGAAACGATCCAGCCCGTCGAGCGCCATTGTCGCTTCGGGGATCGATTCAAGCCCTTCGGCGAACTCGCTGTTTTCGTTCAGGAACATCGCCGCTTCCGGCGTCAGCACATTGATGCGGGCCAGATGGTGCCGGCGACCGACCTCGAAGTCGTTGAAATCATGGGCGGGCGTGATCTTGACCGCGCCCGTGCCCTTTTCCGGGTCGGAATATTCGTCGGCGACGACCGGGATCTTCCGACCGACCAGCGGCAGCACGGCATTACGGCCGATGAGGTGCTGGTAGCGGATATCGCCGGGGTGCACCGCCACGCCGGTATCGCCGAGCATCGTCTCAGGCCGGGTCGTCGCTACGGTGATGTAGGTCTGGGTATCCTCGGGATGGTAGTCGACGCCTTCGAGCGGATAGCGGAAGTGCCAGAGGTGGCCGTCGACCTCGCGCTGCTCGACTTCGAGGTCGGAGATGGCCGTCAGCAGCTTCGGGTCCCAGTTGACCAGGCGCTTGTCCTTGTAGATCAGGCCTTCCTTGTAGAGGCGCACGAACACGTCGATGACGGCGCGCGACAGCCCCTCGTCCATGGTGAACCGCTCGCGCGACCAGTCGCAGGACGCGCCGAGGCGTTTCAACTGGTTGACGATGATGCCGCCGGATTCGGCCTTCCAGCGCCAGACCTCGTCGATGAACGCATCGCGGCCCATGTCGCGGCGCGACAGGTTGAGGCCCGACTGGGCCAGGCGGCGCTCCACCACCATCTGCGTGGCGATGCCGGCATGATCGGTGCCGGGCTGCCACAGCACATCCTTGCCGCGCATGCGCTCGAACCGCACCAGAATGTCCTGCAGCGTGTTGTTGAGCGCGTGGCCCATGTGCAGCGAACCGGTGACATTGGGCGGCGGGATGACGATGCAGAAGGATTCCGCCCCGGGCCGTGCGCCCGCGCCGGCGGCGAATGCGTTCGCATCGGCCCAGCGTTTGGCGATTTTCGGTTCGATGGACGTGGCGTCGTAGGTCTTGTCAAGCATGATGGAACACCCCGAAGCGGTCTGCGCCGGGTAAACAGAAGCCGTCCTGTCAAGTCAATGGCGTTCCGGCCCGGATCAGGGAAAGCGCTTGGTCGCCTTGGCGGTCGCGAGCGTCTTGTTGCCATCGCCAATGGCCTTGACCGTGAACTGGTAGCGATGCGGCGACGGCGGGCACGGCCCCTTGTAGGAGAAGGCGCCGTAGGGCAGCGACCCCTTCCCGGCCCAACTGACGGTTCCGCCACCGTGCGGATATGACGGCGCATCGAGATCGACCATGGCGATCTTGAGCTTCCTGGTTCCGTCCGGAACCCCCGACACGGTCATGGGCGGCGACTTGCTGTCAAAACAGGCTTTCGTCGGTCCCCACGATACCGAGACCGACATGGCCATGGCCGCGCCGGAAACCAGCATCAGGTGGGCGGCGATGATGACGGGCATGAATTTGCGCATCGGCGCCTCCTGCCTTGCTTCAACCGCCCGGCGAAAATGGTTCGCCGGCCAATTCCGTCGTTCTCAGGCCCGGTCGCCGCGCGAGATCTTCTCGATTTCCTCGCGCACCAGGCGTTCCACCAGGGTGGGCAGATTGTTGTCCAGCCAGTCGCGCAGCATCGGGCGCAACATGTCCTCAGCCATGTCGTCGAACGATTTGCGCCGCTGGGCGGCGAAGGCCTCGGTCAGTTCGCCGAACGCCGCGGCGACCTTCTGCCCGGTCGCGGCGGAGACCAGGGCGTCGGCCGGCACCGCCGGCGAAGCGGCGATCGCAGGTTCGCCGCGGGGCTGGAACACCGGCGGCTCCACCTGCGGCGGCGCGTAGGAACGATCCTCGGTCTCGACCGGGTCTCCCGACAGTTCGGCGCGGAACTGCTCGACTTCGATCTCCGGCACCTCGACCGTCGCGATTTCGGCGGCGGCGGCTTCCATCACCGGCTCGGCCTCGGGCTCTCCGGCTTCGGCGGGGGACTGGCCTTCATTGTCCTCGATGATCTTGCGGATCGACGCAAGGATCTCCTCCATCGAAGGTTCGCGCTGTGCGCTGCTTGCCTGTGCCATGATGCCCGCCATCTCCTCTGCGGCCCCGCCGCGAATCGTCATCGACACTATCGAAGGCGAACGCCGCGGGAAATCAACCCGGCGCTAAAATGGAAGTGAATTCACAGGATTGGTGGCGTGCGCTTCAGCGGCCGTCCGGGGTGCGCAGACCGAACCACTTGTCCTTGACGGCATTGTAATGCTCTTCGGGACGGTACTCGGTCACCTGCAGGCCGAGCTTGCGGACACTGAGCTGTCCGGTGGCCGACAGGATGGCATAGCTGGCCACGACCACGCCATGCTCCGCGGCGGCGAGATTGATCTGCGCGTTGATGACGCTGGCCTGCGCATTGAGCACGTCGAGCGTGGTGCGCTGACCGACATTGCGTTCCTCGATGACGCCGTTCAGCGCCAGTTGCGCGGCCGAAACCAGCGCCTTGTTGGCGTCGACGCTCTCCCGGGCCGCGACATATTGCGTCCAAGCGGAGGTGATGGCGGCGCGGACCTGGTCGCGCGCCACATCGACGGCGATGCGCGCCTCGCCCAGCTGCTCCTTGGACTGCCGCACCTGCGCCGAGACCGCGCCGCCGCGATAGATCGGCACGGTGACGTTCACGCCGACCGTGGCGGTGTTGTATCCGGGCGCCAGCGTCGTATCGACGCGCGAGGCGCTGGCCGAGGCGGTGACGCCGGGCAGGAGCTGGCCTTCCTTGGACTTCACGGCGAAACCGGCGGCATCGACGAAATGCTGCGTGGCCAGGATGGCCGGATGACCGCCGGCGCCGGAATTGAGCGCGGAGTCGAGCGACTTCGGCAGACCCTTGGCCGAACCGTAGCCGGAGAGCTTCCCCGGGGCGTCGCCGACAATCTGGCGATAGACCGCGGCGCTCGATTCGGCCTGGGCCCGCGCGGCGACCAGTTGCGCCTCCGCGGCGGCGAAACTCGCGG
>JBATNB010000171.1:0-4964 GCA_049290135.1 Rhizobiaceae bacterium | reverse complement strand
GGGTGAAGACGAAGGCGGCATCGGCGCAAAGCCGGGCCTCCACCCGCGCCAGCAGCCGCGCCTCGCGCTGGAACAGCAACCGCTCGACGGCGCCCCTTGCGGCGGCGGCGTTCTCGCTGGCCGAGCGATGCTCGACATTGTGCGCGATGTAGATCGACGGCCGGTCGCGGAAGATGTCTGGAAAGGCGCCGGCGAACTGCACGGAGTTCAGGATGTATCCGTCGACGGGGCCGAGACGGTCGATGGCGGCGCGCACGTCGCGCGGGGAAATGGTGCGCATCTTGGCCGAGGCGAAGGTGAAGCCGCCGGCCAGGGCGGTCGCCAGCCATTCGCCCTTCTGCCAGCGCGACGCGGTTTCGTTGCGCACATCCTGCTCGCCAAGAACGATGGTGGTGTCGGGATGGTCGGGGGAAAGGCCGGGCCAGACAAAGCCGAGAACGGTGACGCGCACGCCGATGCGGCGCAACGAATCGAGCACCGCGGCGTTGGCGATCTCGTAGCCCGTCGAGGGGCGGCCGGCCGGAACCAGCGATGTCGCGAAAACCAGGTGCATGACTTTTTCCGCCGGCACCCTACCCGCGCGAAATGAAATGTTGATTAGCGGCCGGCCCGCATCAGCCCGGAAGGTGGCCCACGTTCGCCTCATGCTTAACGAAGCCTTAAGCGCGGTTGGCTCTTATGGGCGCGAATCGCGGATCGACCCTGAGCATGAGCGCCGACATCACCATCGAAGTCCTGTCGCCCGGGCTCGCACGGTCCGGGTTCGATGTCGTCGTGACCCTGCCGACGTTCCGCCGACCGGCACTGCTGGCCGAGACGCTCGATTCGCTGGTCGCGCAGCGCACCGCGCGGCGCATGGCCGTCATCGTCATGGACAATGATGCCGAGCGCCGCGAAGGCGTCGCCGCCGCTCGCCCCTATTTCGAGGATGGCCGCCTGGCCGGCCTGGTCATCATCGCACACGAGCGCGGCAATTGCTCCGCCTACAATGCCGGCTGGACCACGGCGCTCGACCGGTTCGACGCATTCGGCTACCTCGCCGTGATCGACGATGACGAACGCGCCGTGCCGGAATGGATCGAGGCGCTGTGTCGGACATCGGACACGCTCGACGCCGACATTGTCGGCGGGCCGCAGGTGCCGGTCTTTTCCGACCCGGCGAGAGCGGGGCTGGCCGATCATCCGGTCTTTTCCCCGCCCTATCGCCGGACCGGGCCGGTGCCGGCGCTCTACTCGTCCGGCAATCTGCTGATCCGGCGGTCGGTGCTCGCCGATGCCGGGCGACCCTTCCTCGACACCGCGTTCAATTTCATCGGCGGGGGCGATTCCGATTTCCTCAGCCGCAGCGCCCGGAAGGGCGCGCACCTGGCCTGGTGCCAGGAGGCGCCGGTGATGGAAATCGTGCCCGAACGGCGGACGAAGCCGGACTGGATCCGCGCGCGCGCCCTGCGCAACGGCCAGATCTCGACCCTGGTGGAGCGCAAGCGACGGGCCGGAGAACCGCTCGGCCGCGGTCGCGTACTGGCCCACAGCCTGGCGCTCCTGGCGGCCTCGCCGCTTCGCTCCGCGGCGCGTCTGCTCGAGGGCGGGTCTGTCGCGCTGGCGACCTACCCGATGCTGATTGCCGCCGGCCGCATGATGGCGGAGTTCGGACAAGTCCATGAACAGTATCGCCAGCCCGAGAAGAATTGACGCGGGGCTCCCGGCCGTCGGGTCGACACGCACGATCGCGGTGGCGATCGCCGCGGCGCTGCTAACCGTGCTGCTGGTGTCGTTCAAGCCCTACCAGCCATTCGTGGCGCCGGGCGCGCAGAGCGGCGACATCGTCAATCAGGTCGGGTTCGCCACGCTGGGCGCGATCGGCCTCATGGCCATCCTGACCCTTGCCGACCGGCGCACGGCGCTGTCGCTGTTCGGCCCCGGATGGCTGGTGATGGGGGTCTTCCTCGTTCTCGGCACGGCGACGGCGGCCGATCCGGGCTCGACGATGCGAACGCTGATCTTCACGCTTTCGGCGATGTCCGGCATGGCCGCCGTGGTGGCGCTCGGGCGCGATGGCGACGCCATCGCGCGGGTACTGCTGGTGACGGGCACCATCGTGGTGGTGGCCAGCTACGCCGGCCTGGTGGTGTTTCCCGATCTTGCCCGCCACTCCTCGGATTCGCTTGAACCGCAACATGCCGGACTGTGGCGCGGCGTGTTCGTGCACAAGAACCTCACCGGCCCGGTGATGGCCGCCTTCATCTTCGCCGGCGTGTACATGTTTCGCCGCGGCTGGCGCTGGCGCGGGCTGCTTCTGAGCCTGTCGGCGCTGGTGTTCATGGCCAACACCGGCTCCAAGACCACGCTCGGCCTGGTGCCGCTGGTCGGACTTGCCGTCATGGTGCCCGGCATCGTCGGCCTCCGGCGGCTGGTGCCGGCGATCTTCATCCTCGGCATGGCGGCCGGCGCGGCGGCGACGCTCGGCATCGTTTTCGTGCCGGCGCTGAAGGCGCTGGCGGGGGAACTGGCGCCGGGCCTGACTTACACCGGGCGCACGCAATTGTGGTCCTATGCCGGCGAGATGATCATGCACCGGCCGTGGACCGGCTATGGCTACGAAGCGTTCTGGGGCACGCCACTCGTCACCGAGAGCGACCGCTACTTCGACCAGGACTGGGACATTTCCAACATCGTGCACGGGCACAATGGCTATCTCGACATCGCCGTCACGCTCGGCGTGCCGGCGCTGGTGGCCGCGGGCGGGCTGTTCCTGATCGGCCCCTGCCGCGATTTCCTGCGGACGCCGCTGATGCGCGAGAATGTCGTGCTGGCGGACTTCTACATGATGGTGGTGGCGTTCTCGGCGCTGAACGCCCTTCTGGAAAGTTTCTTCTTCCGCCGCGCCGATCCGGTCTGGCTGCTGTTCTTCATGGCGGTCGTGGGCCTGCGCGTGACCTCGCGGCGCATTTTGCCGTCACGGAGCCGCTGACGCCCTTCCGGTTTGGCGCGGAATGAGCCAAACAGGCGCGAAACCGGAGATCAGCGCCATGTCCATCATCCTGGTCGGTTGCGGCAACATGGGCTTCGCCATGCTCAAGGGCTGGCTCGATGCGGGCAAGCTCGCACCGCGCGACGTCACGGTCTTCGAGCCGAATGCCGCCCTGGCCGAACGCGCCGGCGCCCTCGGCGCGCGGATCGGGACCGATCCCGGATCGGTGACGGCGGCGGACACGGTCGTGCTCGCGGTCAAGCCGCAGGCGGTGGCCGCCACTCTTGCCGAATGGCGGCACCTCGGCAACGGCCCGACCCTGTTCCTCACCGTTGCCGCGGGCACGCGGATCGCGCTCTACGAAGCGATCCTCGGCGCGGCGACCCCGGTGCTGCGCTGCATGCCCAACACGCCGGCGGCGATCGGCATGGGCATGATGGTGACCGTCGGCAACGCGCATGTGAGCAGCGCCCAGCGCGCCGAGGCGCACGATCTGCTCTCGGCGAGCGGCGCGATGGCCGAAATCGACAACGAAGACCTGATGGACGCGGTGACGGCGGTCTCGGGGTCTGGCCCGGCCTACCTGTTCCACTTCATCGAGGCGCTGACGGCGGCGGCGCGCTCGGTCGGCCTGCCCGATGGGATCGCCGGGCAACTCGCAATGCAGACCATTCATGGCGCGGCGAGCCTTGCCGCGCAGAGCCCCGACAGCCCGGCGCGGCTGCGCGAGCAGGTGACCAGCCCGAACGGCACGACCGCCGCCGCGCTCTCGGTGCTGATGGGCGACAAGGCGCTGGAAACGCTCCTGACCCGGGCGGTGATTGCGGCGCGGGATCGCGGCGTGGAGCTGGGGACGCTTCAGGCGTAGCCGAGCATGGCGTCCTGTGCGCGGCGCAGTTCGACCAGCCGCGAACCGGCCGGCGGCGCGACATTGTCCCAGGTGAGAAGGCCGCCCTTCGCCACGGGCTTGCGCACGATGCCGCCCTCGATCAGGCCGCAGGGCATCGCGTTTGCCGCGCGCGCATCCGGCACGGCCATGATGTAGGCCCGGTAGGTGTATTCGCCGATGGCATCGAGCGCGTCGCCGGGCTTCAGGTCGCGCTTGGCGACGGCGCAGACTTCGGCGACCGGGCGGTCGAGCGGAACCATGTCGGCCTTGCCGTGGATGACGGCGCGAGCGCAACTCAGCGGCACTTCGAGGCTGGTCAGGTGATAGGGCCGGAAGAAGGTGTAGTAGGGGCCGGGCCCGAGCTTCAGGTCGCCCATGCGCTCGCGCAGCCGCGGGTGCGCCATTTCGGCCACGACGAAGACGCCGGGCGCGACCCCCTTGCCGACCGTGTAGTCGACGACGCCCTTGCGCGACAGCACGCCGCCATCCTCGACCGGGCACAGCACCGACGACAATTCCTCGCGCGACGCGGCCGGCCCGTGCATGCCGGGCTTGTCGGGCACCAGGCCGGTGGCGTTGGCGATCGCGGCCATCTCCACCATGGTCTTGGAGCCGTCGACGAACTCGACCAGCATGCGCGGGTTCATGTTGCGCCGCTCCGCCTCTGCCCGCCACTCGTCGGGCGTCGCATCATGGTCGAGCGGGTTGTTCTTGCCCTTGCCGGCCGCGACGATGCGATGGCCCATGGCGGATACGAACTCGATGAGTTCCATCGCCGAGGACGGTTCATCGCCGGCGCCGAGCGTATAGACGACGCCGTGCTTCTCGGCCTGGCGTTTCAGCCAGGCGCCGATGGTGACGTCGGCCTCGACATTCATCATGACGAGGTGCTTGCCGTGCTCCATCGCCGTCATGCCGATGTCGGCGCCGACGGCGGGCTTGCCGGTTGCGTCGATCACAACATCGACGAGGTCGGCGGTGGCCACGAGGGCGGAATCGGGCACGATGGCGGTGCGGCCGGATTCGATCGCCGCCGTGATGGCCGACGCCGTCGTCGCCTCCACCGCGCTGGCTGCGTCGCGCCCGGCGATCTCCACCGCCGCG
>JBATNB010000170.1:0-23814 GCA_049290135.1 Rhizobiaceae bacterium | reverse complement strand
GCGGGACAGCCCGGCCAGCCCGGCGGCGGGCCTTGCCGGGCACGCCTTTGCCACAGCGCTCGGCGCTGTCGCGTTCGATGCCGACGGCAACTGGACCGCCCCGCCCTTTTCCCTGTTCGGATATGTCGATGGCGCATTCGTGGTGATGGAATGACTGGCAAGGATCGCGGCACCGCGCTCAACCTCCTGACCGATGTCGCCGGCCTCAAGGTCGGCAATGCGGAAGATATGACGGTCAGGACAGGATGCACGGTCGTGCTGTGTGAACCGGCCGCGGTCGGCGCGGTCATGGTGCTGGGCGGGGCACCCGGAACGCGCGAGACCGACCTGCTCGAACCCCACAACATGGTCGAGACGGTGCACGCGCTTGTTCTGTCCGGCGGTTCGGCCTTCGGCCTCGATGCCGCCGCCGGCGTGCAGGGCGTGCTGCGCGAGCGCGGCCATGGCGTCAACGTGCATGGCCAGATCGTGCCCATCGTGCCCTCCGCCATCCTGTTCGACCTCGTCAATGGCGGCGACAAGGATTGGGGGCGAACGCCGCCCTACCGGCGCCTCGGCGAGGACGCGCTGCGCAATGCCGACCGGCATTTTGCCATTGGTTCGGCCGGCGCGGGTTTCGGGGCGCTGGCGGCGGGCGTCAAGGGCGGGCTCGGGTCGGCCTCCACCCACGCCGGCAACGGATTTGTCGTCGGCGCCCTGGTCGCCGCCAATCCGGTCGGCGCGGTCACGGTCGGCCGCACGCGGCATTTCTGGGCCGCCCCGTTCGAACGGGACGCGGAGTTCGGTGGCCTCGGTCTCCCCTGCCCGTTGCCACCCGAGACCGCCGAGCCGCGGCTGAAGTTCCGCGAACTGGTGGCCGGCGCCAGCACCACGATCGGCGTCATCGGCACCGATGCCGTGCTGACCAAGGCCGAAGCAAAGCGCCTCGCCATCGCCGCCCACGACGGTTACACCCGCGCGATCTTTCCGTCGCACACGCCTTTCGACGGCGATCTGGTGTTCGCCCTTGCCACCGGCACAAGCGGGCGCAAACCCGATCCGGCGGATTTCGGGCTCCTGTGCGCCGCGGCCGCCACGACGATGGCGCGCGCCGTCGCCCGTGGCGTCCATGCCGCTGTTCCGCTGGTCGGCGATCTCTTCCCCGTCTGGCGCGATCTCACGTGAGGACAACCGCCATGCAAAGCCGTCTCCAGGTCCTTGCCATCGCCATGGCGCTCGGTGCCCTGTCACCGGCGCGGGCCGGCGACGTGGCGTCCCGCGACGTCATCGGTTTCTCCGCCAACGGCGGCATTTTCGCCTTCGAGGAATTTGGCGTCCAGGACGGGTCGGGTTTTCCCTACGCCAACCGCTTCTACATCGACACGGCGACGGACCGGTTCCTGCCCGGTTCGCCGGTTCGCGTGCGCATCGACGATGAAAACGCCAATGTGGACGAGGCGCGCCGGCAGGCCCGCGAAAAGGGCGAGGCGGTTACAAGCGAGGCCGATTTCGCGGGCAATCCCGGTTATACCGCGGGGGCGAACGGGATCGGCGAATGGTCGGCCGATCCGTCGCGCATGATTGTCAATCCGAGGCCGGTGTTTCCCGCCATCGACGCGCCGCTCGAATTCCGCATCGATGCCGTGCCCGCCCCGCCGGAGCCGCGCTGCGGCGGGACGGAGGAATTGCGGGCGCTGCGGGTGTGGCGCGTGCGCATCGGCGTCGGGGCGGCGGTCGAACTGATCCATGACGACAAGGGACGCATCCCGACCTCGCGCGGCTGCCCGACCGGTTATCGCATCGCGGAGGTCCGCACGTTTTTCCCCGATGGCGGGCCGGCGGTCTATGCGCTGACCCTGGCGGTCGAGGGCATCGGATTTGAAGGGCCGGATTACCGCCACATCGCGCTCACCGGCCTGATCGAGCCATGACCGGCGGTCCGGATTCCGGCAAAGCGACCCCGGCCAGCCGCGCCGGGCCCCCATCCGCGCGGGCAGGCTGGCAGGCGCTTGCCGGCACGCTGGCATGGTCGGCCATCATGGCGGCCAGCGCGCTGGCCTGGATCATGCGCTCTGGCTGGCACCTGGACGACCGCGCCGGCGAAATCATGCTGATCTTCGCCATTGGCGGCGCGGTGGCGTTCGTGCCCGCGGTGCTGATTGCAAAACGCCTGTCGCGCGGCCGCCGCGACACCGGGTTCGCGTCCGCCTTTCTCGTTCTCGCGGTTGCCACGCTGGGCCTGACCGCGCTGCTGTACGGGTTGCAGTACCGCGAATATTACGCGGCGTGGCACGGTCCGGTTGGCTCCAAGCTCTGGCTCAACCAGTTCGTGTTCACCACGCTGTCCGGCGTCTACCAGTTCCTGGTCCTCGGATTGCGCATGTTCCTGCCGCTCGGCCTGCCCGCGCTGATCGTCGCATCCGTTGTTCTGGCGCGGTCCGCGCGCTCGGCGGGGGTTACGCGGGCGCCCGACATGCGTTAACGGCTTGGGCGAAACGCCCCGCAAATGCATCCCGAGGTGCAGCAATGATCCCGCGCTATTCCCGCCCGGACATGGTGGCCATCTGGTCTCCCGAAACCCGCTTCCGCATCTGGTTCGAGATCGAGGCGCACGCCTGCGACGCGCTGGCCGACATCGGCGTCATTCCGAAGCAGGCGGCGCGGACCATCTGGGAAAAGGGCGGCGCGGCACGGTTCGACGTGGCGCGGATCGACGAAATCGAGGCCGTCACCAAGCACGACGTCATCGCCTTCCTGACCCACCTGGCCGAGTTCGTCGGCCCCGATTCCCGCTTCATCCATCAGGGAATGACATCGTCGGACGTGCTCGACACCTGCTTTGCGGTGCAATTGTCCCGCGCCAGTGACATCCTCCTGGCCGATCTCGATGCGTTGCTGGCGGCGCT
Source organism: Rhizobiaceae bacterium (assembly GCA_049290135.1). Taxonomy (GTDB): domain Bacteria; phylum Pseudomonadota; class Alphaproteobacteria; order Rhizobiales; family Rhizobiaceae; genus JADJTR01. Next base: position 20,929 of record JBATNB010000170.1, on the reverse strand, counting down.
GCGGCGCCGGGCGTTCGAACACAAGGACACCATCACGATCGGGCGCAGCCATGGCATCCATGCCGAGCCCACGACCTTCGGCGTCAAGCTGGCGTTTGCCCATGCGGAGTTCGCTCGGTGCCGCGAACGGCTGGTCGCGGCGCGGGCGGAAATCGCCACCTGCGCCATTTCCGGCGCCGTCGGCACCTTTGCCAATATCGATCCGCGCGTGGAAGAGCATGTCGCCCGGGCGCTCGGCCTTTCGCCCGAACCGGTCTCCACGCAGGTCATCCCGCGCGACCGCCATGCCATGTTCTTTGCCACGCTTGCCGTGATCGCCTCCTCGGTCGAAAGGCTTTCCGTCGAAATCCGGCATCTGCAGCGGACCGAAGTGCTTGAGGCCGAGGAGTACTTCTCCCCCGGGCAAAAGGGGTCGTCGGCGATGCCGCACAAGCGCAATCCGGTCCTCACCGAAAACCTTACCGGACTTGCGCGAATGGTGCGTTCCATGGCGCTTCCGGCGATGGAAAACGTGGCGCTCTGGCATGAGCGCGACATCTCGCACTCCTCGGTCGAGCGCATGATCGGCCCGGACGCCACCATCACGCTGGACTTCGCGCTCGCCCGCCTGACCGGCGTGATCGACAAACTCGTCGTCTATCCGCAGAACATGCAACGCAATCTCGACCGCTTTCGCGGGCTCGTTCATTCGCAACGCGTGTTGCTGGCCTTGACCCAGGCCGGCGTGAGCCGGGAGGATGCCTATCGGCTCGTGCAGCGAAACGCCATGAAGGTTTGGGAGCAAGGCAAGGATTTCCTTGCGGAATTGCTGGCCGACGACGAAGTGCGCGCCGCCCTGTCCGAGACCGAAATCCGGGAAAAGTTCGACCTCGGCTATCATACCAGGCACGTTGACACGATCTTCCGGCGGGTGTTCGGCTGACCGGGCGCATCCCGCGCCGGATTCGTCGCGATGCCGCTCGGCCATGTCCTGCTCGCCCTGTTCGTCGCCGCCGTCTATGGCGTTGCCTTCGTGGCGATCAAGGCCGGCGTCGGCGAGATCCCGCCCCTGCTCCTGACCGGCTACCGGTTTCTTTTCGCCGCCTTTCCGCTGATCTTCTTCGTCAAGCGCCCCGATGTCGGGCTGCGCTGGCTCGCCGCGTTCGGCCTCGTGCAGGGCGTGATCATGTTCGGGTTGATCTTCACCGCCATCGGTTGGGGCATGCCCGCGGGCCTTGCTTCCCTGGTGGTCCAGGTCCAGGTGTTTTTCACCATCCTGCTTTCCGCGCACCTGTTCAGGGAACGCTGGGCACCGGCCCAGATCGCCGGCGCGCTTGTCGCACTCGGCGGAATCGCCGTCATCGGCCTGGCCCGCACGGAAGCAGCCCCGGCAATTCCCTTCCTGCTGGTCATCGCGTCCGCCGCCGCATGGGCCGCCGCCAACGTCATCGCCAAGGCGGCGCGTCCGCAAAACATGCTGTCCTTCGTGGTCTGGTCGTCCGCCTTCGCGCCGCTTCCGCTGTTCGTGCTGTCGGCGGTGTTCGAGGGAACCCGGTTCGCTCTGTCGCCGGCGATGCCGAGCGCCGTCGCAGTCGCCGCGATCCTGTTCCTGGCATGGCCGACGACGGTTTTCGCCTTCTCGGCCTGGGTCTTCCTGTTGCGCCGCTACAACGCCGCGACAGTCACGCCGTTTGCGCTGCTCATTCCGGTGTTCGGCATCACGTCGACCGTTCTGGCCTTCGGCGAGCGATTTGACCGGTCGACCGCGTTCGGATCCATGCTGGTGTTTGCCGGACTGGCGATCAACGTGTTCGGCGGGAAAATGTTCCATAAGCCCGGCATGTGAACCGTCGCCGTCCGCGCCATGGTTTCCGCGTCCCGATGGCCGGAAACATCCGCATTGCCGATGTAGCGGGCGCCGGATCACTATCCATGCAAATGCCGAACACTGGCTGGCAACGCCGGGTTTGCTTGCGAGAGCGGTCCCCAACCAGAATCGCAGTTACTGTATTGGAATGAAGAAATGTTTAGGATTAACCGCTCGTTAAGCATGATGATCGGCACTTTAATACAATGTTAATAAAATAAGGCACGTCCCGGGAGGTTGTGTTAGTTTACAAATAGTTAACACGCGGTCCCATGATGACCCTCACCAAGCGCCTGCATCGTCGTCTGTTCGACTCCCTTGCCGCCCTGCTGGCCGTCGGGCTGGCGACCCTGTTGGATAATGATGCGTCGGCGCAGGATGTCGGCGCGACGGCGCGCGAGAAGCCCGGATCGGCGCCGGATCCGGCCGCGCCTACCGATGGCACCGACCCCGAAACGACCGGCGCGGTCAGCGAACTCGATGCCGCCTTGCGCGAGTTCGATCGGTTGATCGACGGCGCACTGGCCGGCGCCGTTGCCGGCGGCGGTGCGATCTCACCGGTCGACCCCGGCCCGGTCATTCGCCTGACGAACCCCGGCGAAGTGATTTCGGCGAACCTGTCGTTCGAACGCCCCGCGGAAGCCGGAGTGTCCGCGCCTGCCTCGCCGGTCGGGCTGGCGGTGCCCGATCTCGCCGGAATGCCCATTCGCGGCACGGCGGGCGCCGACATCCTGTCTGGAACGCGCGGCAGCGATCACATCATCGCCTATGCCGGCGACGATATGATCGCGGGCGGCAAGGGCGCCGACCGCATCGACGGTGGCGATGGCATCGACATCGTTTCCTATGTGGATTCCGATGCCGCCGTCTTCGTCAGCCTCGCGCTTGGGACGGCGCGCGGCGGCGATGCCGAGGGCGATGCATTGTCGGGCATCGACGGCCTGTTCGGTTCGTCCTTCGCCGACATGCTGGAGGGAAATGATGGCGCCAATGTCGTTTCCGGCCACGCCGGCGACGACATTCTCATCGGCGGCGGCGGCGATGACTGGCTGATCGGCGGCGCCGGCGCCGATGTCCTGTCCGGCGGCGACGGTATCGACACCGCCGAATATCGCGGCGGCGGTCCTGTCACCATTGATCTTCGCGATCCCGGCAACAACCAGGGTGACGCCGCCGGAGATACCTACGTGTCGGTCGAACGGTTCTACCTCAGCGATGGCGATGACCAGTTCACCGGTGCCGACGTCGCGGTGCACGTCAATGGCGAGTACGGCAATGACATCATTGTCGGGTCGAGCGCGGCCGATACGCTTGTCGGCGGCGCCGGAAACGACACTCTTTCCGGCGGCGATGGCGACGACTGGTTCGACGGCGGATCCGGGTCGGATCTGATCGATGGCGGCGATGGCTTCGATACCCTCGACTATCGGGCATCGAATGACCCGATCCTGTTCAGCATCCTCGGGCCGGGCGCCGGCGCCGCGGGCGGCGACCGGATCGTCTCGGTCGAGCGCATCCTGGGCACCGAACTGGGTGACACGTTCCACATGGCCGGCGCCGACGGCATCGCAGTCGAACTCAATGGCGGCGACGATGTCTGTTTCGGCGGCGATGGTGTCGACCTGGTCTCCGGCGGCGCCGGGAACGACTGGATCGCCGGGGCCGGCGGCGACGATGTCCTGCTCGGTGGCGCGGGCGACGATTTCCTGTGGGGCGGCGAAGGGCATGACCAGTTGACCGGCGGTGCCGGCGACGACCGCTTCTACTTCGATCAGGGCGGCACGGCGTTCACCCGGGTTACGGACTTTTCAAACGGCGACGTCATCGTCGTCGATCCAACCGTCTTTTCCGACTTCGACGCGATTGCCGGCGCCATGTGGATGGAGGGCGACACGACCTTCATCGCCAACACCAATGGCGGCTGGCTGGCGCTTCACGGCGTCGACATGGCGAGCCTCAACGCGTCCGACTTCGCATTCGACGCCATCATGTGAGGTTCCCGCGGCCTTGCGTTGACAGCGCATCGCGATTCCGTCACTTCCACGCGATCGTGAAAGTGGCCGAAGCAACCATCCTGTTCATCCCGGGGTACCAGAACTCCGGACCGGACCACTGGCAGTCACGCTGGCAGGCCCGGCTGTCGACCGCGCGCCGTGTCAACCAGGCCGAATGGTCGAAGCCCGAAGTGTCCGAATGGACGCGGACACTCGCCGACGCGGTCAACGAGGCCCCTCGCCCGGTGGTTCTGGTTGCCCATTCGCTCGGTGTCGCGACCGCGATCCAGGCGCTACCGCTGTTTGACCGCCCCGTCGCCGGCGGGTTTTTCGTCGCGCCGCCGGATGTGGCCAATCCCGCCATCCGGCCGCGTCATCTCATGACCTTCGGTCCCTATCCGTGCGAGCCCCTGTCGTTTCCGTCCATTGTGATCGCCAGCCGAAACGACCCATACAGCACCTTCGAGACGGTCGAGGACATCGCCGCCGCCTGGGGATCGCTCTTCATCGACGCGGGAGAATCCGGTCACATCAATGCCGACTCCGGTCACGGCCCGTGGCCGGAAGGGTCGATCGCGTTCGCCCGTTTCCTGTCGCGGCTGTAAGGTCAGCGAACCGAGGCTCTGGCCTGGGCAATTTGCGCCGAAGCGCCCTGCAGGATGTAGGAACTGTCAGACGTCAGCGCGAAAAGCCGAAAACCGAGGCTGTGGAGCTGACCGACCCGGTCCGGCGATCCGACATAGATTCCGGCAAAACGCCCGGTAGCGCGAGCCTTGGCGGCGATCTCGGCAAGCGCCGCCTGCATTTCCGGCAGGTCGGGATCGACCCGGGTTCCGCCGGTGAGCGCGATCGACAGATCGTTCGGGCCGACGAAAACCCCGTCTATCCCGGGCTCGGCGAGAATGGCATCGAGCTGGTCAAGCGCGCCGCGGGTCTCGATCATCGCAATCGCCAGGGTCATGGCGTTGGCCTGCTCGAACCAGTCCTGAGCGGCGCGAATGCCGGCGAACGCCTGCGCCCGGGGCGCCCCCCACGACCTGAGGCCGACCGGCGGGTACTTCACCGAGTCCGCGAATGCGCGCGCATCGGCGGCATTGTTGATCATCGGCGCGATGATCGCCTCGATGCCGAAATCGACCAGCCGGCTCGCCATGTCGAACCGCCCGACGGGGATGCGTGCGATGGCCGATTTCCCGGCCGCCCTGATCCCGGCGACCGCGCGCAGGATGACATCTTCCGTATGGCCGCCATGCTGGCCGTCGAGCGTGACGGCGTCGAACGGCGCGGCCGAAACAGCCTCGATGGTCAGTGGATCGGGCAGGCCGGACCACGCCGACAGCACCGGCGAACTGCCGGACAGCATTTCGGCGAGCGGTCGCGCCAGACCTGCTCCCGCAACAGCGCCGGCTCCGTATGACATCGCCGGATCAGCTCTGCTTCACCTGGTCGATCGCCACGACCATCAGCTCGTCCATCGTCCGGCGGATCTGGTGGTCGGACTGGTCGATGCCGGCGGCATCGAAATCGCCGCGGATCTTGCGGAACACGTCCTCGTCGCCGACCTCGTCGAAATCCGCGATGACCACGGACTTCGCATAGTCCTCGGCGGCCTCGCCGGTCTTGCCGAGTTTCTCCGCCGCCCAAAGCCCGAGGAGCTTGTTGCGGCGGGCGTTCGCGCGGAAACGCATTTCCTCGTCCAGCGCGAATTTGCTTTCGAAGGCCGTTTCACGATCTTTCATGCTGGTCATCGAACTTCTCCGGGCCGAGTCTGGCCTTACATGTGGGGTCTTCCGCTTCAAACCGGAAGATGCCGCCATGTCAATGCACAGGCAAGTCGCAGCTGGCGCGGCCGACTGTCCGCCCCGGCGCAAGCGGCCGGACGAATGAATCGTTGAGGTAATGCCGGATTTGCTCTAAGCACCCGCCCGACAAGCCCGGGCAGCGTCAGAACGCCCCGATTCCCGGGCAGAGCGCGTCGCGCGCAAACAACCGGGACAAAAACCATGAACCGTCGCCGCCGAATCTACGAAGGCAAGGGCAAGATCCTCTATGAGGGGCCGGAGCCCGGCACCCTGATCCAGTTCTTCAAGGATGACGCCACCGCCTTCAACAAGAAGAAGCACGAGGTCATCGACGGCAAGGGTGTCATCAACAACCGGATCTCCGAGTATATTTTCAACAATCTCAACCGGATGGGCATTCCGACCCACTTCATCCGCCGGCTGAACATGCGCGAGCAGCTGATCCGCGAGGTGGAGATCATCCCGCTCGAGGTGGTCGTGCGCAATGTCGCCGCCGGATCGCTGTCCAAGCGCCTCGGCATCGAGGAAGGCACGGTCCTGCCGCGCTCCATCATCGAGTTCTACTACAAGGCCGACGCGCTCGACGATCCGATGGTCTCCGAGGAGCACATCACCGCCTTCGGATGGGCGAGCCCGCAGGAAATCGACGACATCATGTCGCTGGCCATCCGCGTCAACGATTTCCTCTCCGGCCTGTTTCTCGGCGTCGGCATCCAGCTTGTCGATTTCAAGATCGAGTGCGGCCGGCTCTGGGAAAACGACATGGCCCGCACGGTCATTGCCGATGAAATCTCGCCGGACTCCTGCCGCCTGTGGGACGTCCAGACCAATGACAAGCTCGACAAGGACCGTTTCCGCCGCGACATGGGCGGACTCCTGGAAGCCTATCAGGAAGTCGCGCGCCGGCTCGGCATCATGAACGAGAACGAGCCGCCCCGCCCTTCCACCGGACCGGTCCTGGTCTCGTCCAACCCGCGCGGCCGCGGCCGCCCGCACTGACAGGGGCCAGCATGATCAAGGCGCGCGTCACCGTCACGCTCAGGACCGGGGTCCTCGACCCCCAGGGCAAGGCCATCGAGCATGCCCTGGCCAACCTCGGTTTCTCCGGCGTCGCATCGGTTCGCCAGGGAAAGGTGTTCGATATCGTGCTCGACGGCGCCGACAAGGCGAAAGCCGAGGCGGACCTGTTGGCGATGGGCGACAAGCTCCTCGCCAACAAGGTCATCGAGGACTATGGCGTCACGATTTCCTGAAACTTCGAAACGTGGACTGTCGCGCCGAACCATCCTTGCGGCGCTGGCCGTAACGGCGGGATTGCCGGCCATCGCGGCGGCTGGACGCAGGGTGGCGATCATCGGCGCCGGGATCGCCGGCCTCGCCGCGGCCCGTCGCCTCGCCGACGCTGGCCTGACGGTCACCCTGTTCGAGGCGCGTGACCGGATCGGCGGCCGCGTTTTCACCGACACGGCCCTCGGCTTTCCCGCCGAAATCGGCGCCAACTGGATTCACGGCGATCGCGGCAATCCGCTTGTGAAACTCGCCAACGCCGCCGGCATCGACCATTTTCCGTTCGATTTCGACGATTGGCGCGTGCTGGACGCCGATGGTCGCGTCCTTGTCGACGACACGGATCGGGCCTGCGACACGCATCTCGATGCGTTGGCGCTGGTGATGGATCAGGCCGCGAGCCAGGCCCGGCCCGGTGAATCGCTGCGGCAATACCTCGACCGCGACCGGCGCTTTGCCGCTTTGGTGCAATGCAGCCCCGATCTCGCCGAGGCGATCGAGCGCCGCGGACTCGCCGGCGCCTACGGCGCCGATGCCTCGCAGCTCTCGGCGGCGGTCGAGAACTTCGGCGCAGCCCATGCCGGCGACGATCTGCTTGTCGTCAACGGTTTCGGACGCCTGGCCGAGCATCTGGCCGAGGGCCTGACGATCCGGCTGGCCACGCCGGTATCGGCGATCCGGCAGGATCGCGACGGCATCGAGCTCGGGTTGCGCAACGGCGAGCGCGCGAATTTCGATGCCGCGATCGTCACCGTGCCGCTCGGCGTCCTGAAGCGCGGCGACATCCGGTTCGATCCGCCCTTGTCGGCGCGGCGCCGCGCGGCAATCGGGCGGACCGGCATCAGCGCGTTCGAGAAGGCCTTTCTGGTCCTCGACCGGCCATTCGATTTCGGCGCGCGCAATGTCTCGCTGACCGGCGGCAATCCGTGGTGCAACCTGATCGACATCACCGACATCGCCGGCAGGCCGGCGGCGCTGGCCTATTGCGGCGGCGCCGATGCCCGCCGCGCGGTGGCCGCGACCGACGAAACCAACCGGCAATGGCTGCTCGAAAACGTCCGCGAGGCCGCCTCCGACGCGGGCCTCAGCGCGATCGGGTTCCGCATGACGCGGTGGCTGACGGACGAATGGGCACTCGGCAGCTATTCCTATCCGGGTCCCGAAAGCCGCCTCGACGACGGCGAAGCGCTTGCCGGGCGAGATGGCGAGCGCCTCCATTTTGCCGGGGAAGCCTGTTCTCCCTACTGGAGCACTGTGCACGGTGCCCTGGAATCGGGCATACGGGCCGCCAGGACGATCATGGAAGGGTGAAGCCGTGCTGGGTTGGTTCGAGCGCCATGCCACCGCCGTCTCCGCGCTGTCGGCGGCGCTTACCGCTGTCCTGGCGCTCGCCGCGCTGATCGGGGTCAAGATCCAGATCGACGGCGCCGCGCGGATCCAGCGCGAGCAATCGGCCCGCGACATCTATCGCGAATACCTGAACCTTTCGGTGCAGAACCCCGATTTCGCCGCGCCCGACCATTGCGCGCTTGCCCGCACGCCCCGGTTCGCCGCCTATCAGGCATATGTCGACTACCTGCTCTACACCGGCGAACAGGTGATGTCGGTCGATCCGACCTGGCATGCGACCATCGTCGACGCGATGCGACCGCATGCGGCATTCCTCTGCGATCCCGAAAATGGCGATATCCATCCCGACGAGGAAATCGCCGCGCTTGTGCAATCCGTGCGCGACAGCGAATGCGCCAAAATCATATCCTGTCCCTGAACCCCTGACCGGCCCAAGCCAGATCGAGCAACGCCAGTGAAAACCGCAATCGTCCAGCTCCCCGGCCTCAACCGCGACCGCGACATGTTCGCCGCGCTGACCCTCATCGGCGGAAACCGCCCGATCGCCCTGTGGGAGACCGATACATCGATCCCGGCCGTCGACCTGATCGTCATTCCGGGCGGGTTTTCCTATGGCGACTATTTGCGCTGCGGCGCCATCGGCGCGCGCACGCCGGTGATGCGCGCCATCGCCGAGCAGGCCGCCCGCGGCGTTCCCGTGATTGGCGTGTGCAACGGCTTCCAGATCCTCATCGAGGCCGGCTTGCTGCCCGGCGCGCTGATGCGCAACGCCTCGCTGCGGTTTGTCTGCCGGGAGGTCAAACTCTCTGTCGCCAACGCCGCGACGCGATTCACCAGAGGCTATCGCGAGGGCCAGGTCATCCGCTGCCCGGTCGCCCATCACGACGGCAACTACTTCGCCGATCCCGAGACGCTGGCGCGCATCGAGGATCGCGGACAGGTCGTGTTCCGCTATGCCGAGGGGACCAACCCGAATGGCTCGATCAACGACATCGCCGGAATCGTCAACGAGGCGGGCAATGTCCTCGGCATGATGCCGCATCCGGAAAACCTGATCGAACAGGCGCACGGTGGCGATGACGGCCGGGCCCTGTTCGAAGCCGCCCTGGGGATCGCAGCGTGAAGCGCGCCCTAGCCTTCGGCTCGATCCTCATCCTGGCCGCCTGCCAGGCAGCACCGCCGAAACAGGTCAATCGCGCCTCCGTGCCCGGCGACGATTCCGCCTTGTCGACCATGGAGCGCATCGCGGTCGCGGCGCAGAAATGCTGGTTCGCGGCCAAAGATCCGGCATTCAGGGACATGAAGATGTCGCCGGAACTGGCGTCCTACGCCGGAAAGCCGCGTATCCTGGCCGTCCCCGGCAAGAACATCGGCGGCCTGCCGGCGCTCGTCGTCGAGGCCCAGGGCAACCCCGCCCGGCTTTCCGCCTACGGCCCGATGATGCAGGGACCGGACGCCGCCCGCATCGCCGCCGACATCAAGCGCTGGGCGGCCAGGGATGAAAGCTGCGCGGCATCCGGTTGAGCGCCTTGCGGCGATTTTCAGCCTTGTCCCGCGCTCCTCACGCTCTATAGCAGGCGGCGATTCCGTTCCGCCAACACCGGGGGACTGCCGTGTCCATACCCAACACCGTTCCCATCACGCCGGATCTCATCGCCGCGCACGGCTTCAAGCCCGACGAATACCAGCGCATCCTCGACCTGATCGGGCGCGAGCCGACATTCACCGAACTCGGCATCTTCTCCGCCATGTGGAACGAGCATTGCTCGTACAAATCGTCGAAGAAGTGGCTGCGCACATTGCCGACCGCCGGGCCGCGGGTGATCCAGGGGCCGGGCGAGAATGCCGGGGTGGTCGACATCGGCGATGGCGACTGCGTCGTCTTCAAGATGGAGAGCCACAACCATCCCTCCTACATCGAGCCCTACCAGGGCGCGGCGACCGGCGTCGGCGGCATTCTGCGCGACGTCTTCACCATGGGTGCCCGTCCGGTGGCCGCGATGAACGCGCTGCGGTTCGGCGAACCGGAACATTCCAAGACACGCCATCTTGTGGCCGGCGTTGTCGCCGGCGTCGGCGGCTACGGCAATGCCTTCGGCGTGCCGACCGTCGGCGGCGAAGTGCAGTTCGATCCGTCCTACAACGGCAATTGCCTGGTCAACGCCTTCGCCGCCGGCATCGCCCGGACCGACGCGATCTTCTACTCGAAGGCCGAGGGCGTCGGCCTGCCGGTCGTCTACCTCGGCGCCAAGACCGGCCGCGACGGCGTCGGCGGCGCCACGATGGCATCCGCCGAGTTCGACGATGCCATCGAGGAAAAGCGTCCGACCGTGCAGGTCGGCGATCCGTTCACCGAGAAATGCCTGCTGGAAGCCTGCCTGGAACTGATGGCGTCGGGCGCCGTCATCGCCATCCAGGACATGGGCGCGGCCGGGCTGACCTGCTCGGCGGTGGAAATGGGCGCCAAGGGCGATCTCGGCATCGAACTCGACCTCGATCATGTGCCGGTGCGCGAGGAGCGCATGAGCGCCTACGAGATGATGCTGTCGGAGAGCCAGGAGCGCATGCTCATGGTGCTGAAGCCGGAAAAGGAAGCCGAGGCGGAAGCCATTTTCCGCAAATGGGGTCTGGATTTCGCCATTGTCGGCCGCACAACCGACGATCTGCGCTTCCGCATCCTGCACGAGGGCGGGGAAGTCGCCGACCTGCCGATCAAGGAACTGGGCGACGAGGCCCCGGAGTATGATCGCCCGTGGAGCGCGCCGAAAACGCCGGCTCCGATTGCCGGCCCCCTGCCCGCCTGTGACGTCGCCAACGATCTGCTGACGCTGCTGGCCTCTCCCGACCTGTCGTCCCGGCGCTGGGTGTGGGAGCAGTACGATACGCTGATCCAGGGCAATTCGCTGCAGATCCCCGGTGGTGACGCCGGTGTCGTGCGGGTCGACGGCCATCCGGCCAAGGCGCTGGCCTTTTCCTCAGACGTCAATCCGCGGTATTGCGAGGCCGATCCCTACGAGGGTGGCAAGCAGGCGGTGGCCGAGTGCTGGCGCAACCTCACCGCCGTCGGCGCCGAGCCGCTGGCGGCCACCGACAATTTGAATTTCGGCAATCCGGAGCGCCCGGAAATCATGGGGCAGCTCGTCCATGCCATCAAGGGCATCGGCGAGGCTTGCCGCGTGCTCGATTTCCCGATCGTTTCGGGCAATGTCTCGCTCTACAACGAGACCAACGGCAAGGGCATCCTGCCGACCCCGACCATCGGCGGCGTCGGCCTGTTGCCGGACTGGACGACGATGGCCCGCATCGGTTTCGCCGAAGCCGGCGAACTCATCCTGCTCGTCGGCGCGCCGCCGGCATGGGGAACCCATCTCGGGCAATCGGCGTGGCTGCGCGACATCCACGGACGGCGCGAAGGGCCGCCGCCACCGGTGGACCTGGAGCATGAACGGCGCACCGGCGATTTCGTCCGCACGCTGATCCGCACCGGCAAGGCCACCGCCGTTCACGATTGTTCCGACGGTGGCCTGGCGGTCGCCATCGCCGAGATGGCAATGGCATCGGGAATCGGCGCCGCGGTCAACCAGCTCAACGACTGCCCGGTCGCCGAGACCTTCTTCGGCGAGGACCAGGGCCGCTACGTAATCACCATCCGGCACTTCGACCTCGACCCGGTGATGGACATGGCGGCGGAGCGTGGCATTTTCGCGCCATGGATCGGCGCCACCGGCGGAGATGCGTTGAAGCTCGGCCATTCGCGTGCGATACCGGTATCCGGGTTGAAGGCTGCTCACGAATCGTTCTTTCCTGCCTTCATGGACCGCTGACGGAGCGAACACATGCCCATGGATGCCGGCGAAATCGAGCGCATGATCCGCGAGGCCATCCCCGACGCCAAGGTGGTGATCAGGGATCTGGCCGGCGATGGCGACCATTACGCCGCCGAGGTCGTGGCGGAGAGCTTTCGCGGCAAGAACCGCGTCCAGCAGCACCAGATGGTCTATCAGGCGCTGAAGGGAAACATGGGCGGTGTTCTGCACGCGCTCGCGCTACAGACATCCGTGCCGGAGTGAACCATGTCGCTTGTCGATGATCTGGTGAAAGGCGTCGTCGACGGCGCCCTCAAGGAAATCCTGAAGAAGACCACCGGCCGCTCGACCCTGACGCGCCGCCGGCGGCGCAAGGCAACCGGCTCCACGGCGACGCTGCGCCAGATCGAGAAGCTCCTGAAGCCGGCGAAGCGGCAGACCAGCCGCAAGCGCACCGTGCGCACGCGCGCCAAGACCAAGCGCCGCGCCTGGTGATGCCCCCGGATCGGACGCGGCAACGGCGCGCCTTGCGCCGGCGTGCCGGCGGGACTATTTGCATGCTCATGGCTTTGAAGGCGGACCTTGAACCCGCCGGGAAGAGGGAAAAATGACGACGGTTCACGAATTCATCGACGGCGAAGTCAAGACCAACAATGTCGTGCTGTTCATGAAGGGCACGCCGGGGTTCCCGCAGTGCGGATTTTCCGGGCAGGTGGTGCAGATCCTCGACTACCTCAATGTCGACTACAAGGGCATCAACGTGCTGACCTCGAACGAGCTGCGCCAGGGCATCAAGGACTATGCCAGCTGGCCGACGATCCCGCAGCTCTACGTCAAGGGCGAGTTTGTCGGCGGCGCCGACATCGTGCGCGAGATGTTCCAGTCAGGTGAACTCCAGCACATGCTGGAGGACAAGGGCGTCGTCAAAACGGCCTGACGCGGACCGGGCGCCAGCACATCGACGCCGGCCTCGCGCCGGCGTCTTGCTTTTCAAGGATCGGCCGGGATGCAAGCGAACGAGGAATGGCGGCTCGGCGTCCGCCGCGGCGAGTTCGTGGCCATCATGGCCGCGCTGGTCGCGCTCAATGCGCTCGCCATCGACATCATGCTGCCCGGCTTGCAGGAGATCGGCGCGGCACTCGGCGAAACCGACGAGAACCGCCGACAGCTGGTGATTACCGCCTATTTCGGCGGCTTCGGCCTTGGACAACTGGTCTTCGGCCCGCTTTCCGACCGTTATGGCCGGCTGGTTCCGCTGTTCATCGGCATTGCCATCTATACGGTGACCTCGGCGTTCGCGCCGCTGGTCACGGCGTTCGACACCTTGCTGATCCTGCGCTTCGCGCAAGGTGCGGGTGCTGCCTCGACGCGCGCGCTCTCCACCGCCATCACCCGTGACATCGCCTCCGGGCGGTCCATGGCCGAAATCATGTCGCTGGTCATGACGGTGTTCATGATCATGCCGATCATCGCCCCGGCCATGGGCCAGGTGATCATGATCCATGGCGACTGGCACATGATCTTCGTGTTCATGGCCGTGGCCAGCGGCCTTGTCGGGCTGTGGACATGGCTGCGCATCCCCGAGACGCTCGCGCCGGACCGGCGCCGCCCGTTCGATCCCCGGACGCTGGTCAGCGGCGCTGTCGCCGTAGCCGCCAACCGCGTGTCGTTCTGGTACTCCTTCGCGTTGACGCTGGTGTTCGGCGCTCTGTTCGGGTTCATCAATTCCGCCCAGCAGATCTATGTCGGCGTTTACGGGCTGGGCGTGTGGTTCCCGGCGGCGTTCGCCGGTGTTGCGATCATGGTGTCGGTCGCGTCGTTCTCCAATTCGCGCCTGGTGCGCCGCTTCGGCACGCGGCGGGTCTCGCATGCCGCCCTGGTTATCTTCGCGGCCGGCGCTGTTCTGCTGCTGTCCTTTTCGCTGTTGCAGGTCCTGCCGCTCTGGCTGTTCATCGCCATCTTCGCCCTGATGATGACCAGCTTCGGCTTCATCGGGCCCAACATGTCGGCCATCGCCATGGAGCCGCTCGGCCATCTGGCGGGCATGGCCGCGGCCGTGCAGGGCACGGTCCAGACCATCGGATCGGCGGTGATCGGCGCGATCATCGGCCAGGCCTTCGACGGATCGGTCATGCCCTTCGCCGCCGGAAGCGCCATCGTGGCGCTGGGTGCACTTGGTTGCGTCCTGATGGCCGAGAACGGTCGGCTGTCCTTGACCGGCCGCCGCTGAGCCTCAGGTTGTTGGCGCCCGCAGCGTCTCGTCGAATACGCGCAGGAAATTTCCGCCGATGATCTTGGCGATATCGGCGTCGGCGACGCCTCGCTTCATCAACGCGCCGACGATCAGCGGCATCTTGGCGTAGGTTTCGAACACCGGCTTGTAGTTGGCATCCATGTCCGATCCGATGGCGACATGGTCGATGCCGACCTTCGCCACCAGTTGCTCGATGCGGTCGATGAAGCCGTTGAGCGTATCGATCCCGATCCCCGCCGGCCAGGCGCCGATATAGCCGCCGGTTCCGGCGATAGCCGAGGCCAGTTCGTCGGAAATGAACCGCGGGTGGCCGATCCCGAGGCTGTTGAGATGAGTATGCGTCGCAACCGCCGGCCGGCGGGTCACGGCGAGCGCGTCGAACGCGGTTTTCTCGGTGGCGTGGCTGAGATCGAGCATGATGCGCGCCCGGTCCATTTCCGCGACGACGTCGCGCCCGAGCGCGGTGAGGCCCCCATTCGCGGGCGGCGCCGTCATCACGTCGCCGATCAGCCCTCCCGCCAGATAGTGCACGAGCGTGACCATGCGCACACCGTCCGCCGCTGCCTGGGCGATGCGTCCCGGATCGTCCTCGACGAAGTCGGCGCCTTCGACCGCGAAGATGGCGCCCGGCTTGCCGGAGGCCCGCGCATTATCGATGTCTGACGGGGACAGCACCGCATGCACGAGACCACGGTCGACGAGCCCGCGAAGGTTGCGCATCTGCGCCTGGTAATAGGCCCATGCCTCGCCGGGCTTGAACGGCCGGATCGACACCAGCCCCTCGCCGGCAAGCCCGAGCACGGGAAAATCGGACACGCCCGAGAACGAGGCCGCCGCGACACCGCCCGCCACCATGTCGGCAACGACCTTGTCCTCGAAGGTCCCGAACTTCTGGTAGAGCCAGAGCTTCCAATCGAGCCCGGTTGCGCCACGCACGAAGGTTCGCCCGGGATGGGCGTGGCTGTCGATGGCCGGGTGCTGCAGCAGGAAATCGCGGGCGTGGACCAGCTCCGGGTCGTCGAGGACGAAGCCGACCGGTGCCTCCTGGGGCACGATCTTTGGCCATGCCCAGGCACCGAACCCGGCAAGGCCGGTTGCGACGGCGCCCCCGCCGACAAGCATTCCGCGACGCGAAACCATGGACCCCTCCAGGGATTTTGAAGCCGGATGCTAGACGGTTTCCGCGGCGAAGGGAAAGCCCTCATCGGGGCGTTCAAGCCGATGGAAGTCGAACAGCGCCCGATCGAGCAGATGGCTCGGCCGGACATTGGCCAAGGCCCGGATCATCGTGTCCTTCCGGCCGGGCTGGCGCTGCTCGAGATCCTCCAGCATCGCCTTCATCGCGTTGCGCTGCAGGCCGTCCTGGCTACCGCACAGATCGCAGGGAATGATCGGAAATGCCATCGCCTGCGAAAACGCCGCCAGATCGTCCTCGGCGCAGAACACCAGCGGCCGGATCACCTTCACGTCGCCGTCGTCGTTCATCAGCTTGGCCGGCATCGCCGCGAGCCGCCCGCCATGGAACAGGTTCATGAAGAACGTCTCCAGGACGTCCTCGCGGTGGTGGCCGAGCACCAGCGTCGAACAGGCTTCTTCGCGCGCGATGCGGTAGAGATGCCCGCGCCGCAGCCGCGAGCACAGCGAGCAATAGGTCCCGCCTTCCGCGATTTTCCCCGTCACCACCGAATAGGTGTCGCGGTATTCGATGCGGTGCGGGACGCCGAGTGCCTCGAGATAGGCCGGCATGACCTCCCTGGGGAACCCCGGCTGTCCCTGGTCGAGATTGCAGGCGACGAGGTCGACCGGAAGCAGGCCGCGCCATCTGAGGTCGATGAGCAGGGCCAGGAGCCCGTGGCTGTCCTTGCCGCCGCTCACCGCCACCAGCCATCGCTCGCCCGGCACGACCATGCCATAGGCGTCGATGGCCTCGCGCGCCTGGCGGATCAGGCGCTTGCGCAGCTTGTTGAACTCGACGGAGCGCGGCGCGCGCGCAAACACCGGATGCGCGCCATCCTCGATCTGTTTCCCGGCGGTGACGGGCGGTGTTTCGTGACGGGTCATGGCACTTTTATGCCGCAGACGCGCCTGCGAGGGAATGGCTGATGAGAAAAGCCGGGCCGCCGCGGCCTTTTTCCTTTCTCGCCAGTCCGTTCCGGCCGATAGTCGCGCCGATTCTCGACAATAACGGGAACGGGAGGAGTCGATGAGCGTCTACACCGGGCCTGTCTTCGACATGGCGCGCCAGCAGTTCACCGTGATCGCCGATCACCTCGACATTCCGCAGGACCTGCGCGAGCGGCTCCTCCTGCCCAAGCGCGCTGTCACGGTCTCCTGCCCGGTCCACATGGATGACGGTTCCGTACGGGTATTCCAGGGCTTTCGCGTCCAGCACCATCTTTCGCTCGGCCCGACCAAGGGCGGGACGCGGTTCGCCGCAAATGTCGATCTCGGCGAGGTGGCGGCACTCGCCGTGTGGATGAGCTGGAAATGCGCCCTGGCCGAACTGCCCTATGGCGGCGCCAAGGGCGGTGTCACCGTCGATCCGCGCGCGCTTTCCGTGCGTGAACTGGAAGCCGTGTCGCGGCGCTACATGCAGGAAATGATCCCCTTCATCGGCCCGCGCATCGACGTCATGGCCCCAGACATGGGAACCAATGAACAGGTCATGGCCTGGTTCATGGACACCTGGTCGATGTACCAGGGCGTCACCGTTCCGGAAATCGTCACCGGCAAGCCGGTGTCGCTGGGCGGCACCGAAGGCCGGCGCGAGGCCACCGGGCACGGGGTGGCGTTCCTGTCATTCCGCGCCATGGACCATCTGCGCATCGACCCGGCAAAGGCGACCGCCATCGTTCAGGGGTTCGGCAATGTCGGCTCGATCGCCGCCTACGCGCTGGCCGATCGCGGCGTGCGCATCATCGGCGTGTCCGACCATACCGGCGCCATCCATGACCCGAAGGGCTTCGACATGGCGGCCCTGCGCGCGCATGTGGACAGGCACGGCGTGATCGAAGGCTTCGCCGCGTCCGCCGCCATCGATCCGGGGCTCCTGCTCGAACAGGAATGCGATCTCCTGGTGCCGGCCGCGGTGGAGCGGGTGATCCACGCCGGCAATGTCGCCAATTTGCGCTGCCGCATCCTGGCCGAAGGCGCCAACGGACCGACCACTCCGGAGGCCGATCTCTGGCTGGCGCGGAACAAGGCGCCCGTGTTCGTCATCCCTGACATCCTGTGCAATTCCGGCGGTGTCATCGTGTCCTATTTCGAGTGGGTTCAGGATTTGCAGCAATATTTCTGGGGCCGCGGCGAGGTGCTGGAGCGCCTCGAACGCATCCTCGACCGCTCCTGGAACGCGGTGGTCACGCGCGCGGCCCGCGACGGCGTGACGACGCGGACGGCTGCCATGGCGATCGGCGTGGAAAAGGTCCGCACGGCAAAGATGCAGCGCGGCCTGTTCCCCTGAACCGGATCAGTTGAAAAACCCGGACAGGAGAGCGAAATCCTCGGCATAGAACGACCGGATGCGCGCGCGCGTAGTGTCGCTGACGTCGTCGACGCCGAGCTTCGGGCCGCCGGTCTGGTGGCGGCCGAAAGCGATCGGCGTTCCTGTGCGTTGTTCGATATCCGCCGCGAGCCGATCCAGCTCATCGATGCGGTAGAGGGCATGGAAATAGCCGAGGTCGGCCCCGAGATAGGCCCGCTGCGGCAGGAAATGCCGCCGGATGCGATCGTTCACCGCCATGTAGGTTTTCAGGTGCGCAAAGAACGCGTCCGGCGTCGGGCGCAGCGGCAGGCCGAGAATCCTGAGCGCGATCCGCGTGATCGCGGAGCGTTCGAGATCGCGATGATGCACCACGCGGTTTCCGTATCCCGACAGCGCCCGCTGCATCGGTTCGCGCACGACCGCTACGCGGTCGCAGTCTTCGGCCATCGCCCGCAGCCGCGCGGACATGCGCAGGTTGCTGGTGATCGTCAGGTCCGTATCGGAGAACGCCTCGCGGAACCCTTCCTTGATCGAGGTGTTGGCGTTCTTCGGCACCGGGAAATAGGCAATCCGGTGTGGCTTGAGGATGAGAACCATGATGCTCCGCGCCGCCTTCGCAGCCCGCCGGTCGATAGCAGAGGCCGGAACCCGCCGGAAGGACCGGCAAACGAAAAGGCGGCCCGGAGGCCGCCTTTCCAGGAAAGATCGGGAGGTCTGATCAGCGCGAGTAGAACTCGACGACCAGGTTCGGCTCCATCTGCACCGCGTACGGAACGTCGGTGAGGCCCGGAACGCGGGCGAACTTCGCCGACATCTTGTTGTGGTCGGCCTCGATATAGTCCGGAACGTCGCGCTCGGCGAGCTGAACGGATTCCAGAACGATGACGAGCTGCTTCGACTTTTCGCGCACCTCGACCACGTCGCCCGGGCGGCAGGTGTAGGAGCTGATGTTCACACGACGGCCGTTGACCATGACATGGCCATGGTTGACGAACTGGCGCGCGGCGAAAATGGTCGGCACGAACTTGGCGCGATAGACGACGGCGTCCAGGCGCGATTCCAGGAGTCCGATCAGATTGTCCGGCGTGTCGCCCTTGCGGCGGGAGGCCTCGGCATAGATGCCGCGGAACTGCTTTTCGGAGATGTCGCCGTAATAGCCCTTCAGCTTCTGCTTGGCGCGAAGCTGCAGGCCGAAGTCGCTCATCTTGCCCTTGCGGCGCTGGCCGTGCTGGCCGGGGCCGTATTCGCGGCGGTTCACCGGGGACTTGGGACGGCCCCAGATGTTTTCGCCCATGCGGCGATCAAGTTTGTATTTTGCCGACTCGCGTTTGCTCATCGCATTTCCTTTCAAACGTCTGCACCCGGAACCTCATGCTCCGGGCGAAGGAAACGCGCCCTCCTCTGGAAGCCGTTTTCGCTTCCTGACAGGGTTTTTCACGCACGCCTTGCGGAAAAACCCACGGGACACGTCAAAAGAACCGCCGGGCGTTTCGGCCCGGCGATGGCGCGTCCTAGTCGAAGGGCACGGCAATGTCAACGCGAGGCGGTCCACTCGTCGGCGAAATCCGGTCACCCGGAACTCGACCGCGGTGCCTGGAAATCCGCCTCTTGCCGTTGGCGAGAACGCGGACTAGGGTCCGGCTGATTTTCCCGGGAAAACCGCCTTGATCTATGAACTGGCAGCGCTTTGCACGGCTGCAAGCTGGGCCATGACCAGCATCGTTTCGCCGATTCCGGCCGCGCATCTCGGGGCGATCGCCTTTGTGCGCGTCCGCATGGCGTTCGTTCTGGTGCTGCTTGTCGCCTGGCTGACGGTGACCGGCGCCTGGCACGCGATCCCGGCCGGGGACGTGGTCACCCTGGCCCTTTCCGGGTTCTTCGGCATTTTCGTCGGCGACACCGCCTTGTTCGCCGCCATGAACCGGCTCGGGCCGAGGCGGGCCAACATCCTGTTTTCCCTGAACGCGCCGATCTCGGTCTTCCTCGGTTGGGTCGCACTCGGCGAGGCACTGCCGCCGCGGGCGCTGCTTGGCACGATGATCGTGTTCGCCGGCGTGGCGCTTGCGATCTTTTATGGCAAGCGGCCCTCGCAGCTTCACCAGTGGGAAAGCGTTCGCGGCCCGCTGTGGATCGGCGTCGCCTTCGGCCTCGCCGCGGCGTTCGCGCAAGCCTCGGGCGCGCTCATCGCCCGGCCGTTGATGGCCGGCGGGCTTGACCCCATTCTGGCCTCGACCGTCCGCATCTTCGTGGCCGTGGTGGCGCTGTCGCTGGTCATCGGCTCGGGCGCGCGATTTGCCCAGCCGCTGAACCCGATGACCATCCGCATCGCCGGGCTCGTGCTTGTTTCCGGGTTCGTTGGCATGGCGTTCGGAATGACCCTGCTGATGTTCGCCCTTTCAGGCGGCGAGGTCGGAATCGTCTCCACACTGTCGGCGACGACGCCGGCCCTGATGTTGCCGCTGCTGTGGCTGCGGACCGGCGAACGGCCCGCGCTCGGCGCATGGGCCGGCGCCGCGCTGGTCGTCGCCGGCAGCGCACTGATCTTCAGCGTCTGAGCAGGGTCGGCCGGCGGCACAGGCCCACGGCCGCGCATCCGGTCACCATTGTTCGTAGGGCGGGCATTGCGATGCCGGCAACGGGTCGAGGCGGAACACCTTGTCATCCGCGCCCGGCAGCAGTTCGGCCGCGTCGGCTTCATCCTCGTCGCATGTGGTGGTCATGCGGATGCCCCAGGATTCGTCGAACGACAGGATGAGGGCGCCGTCGTCGCGCTTTTTCGCATAGAGGCCGCCGCCGTCGCATTCGACGCCGCAGAACACGCGGCCGTCCTCGGCCATGCAGGGGCCGAGCGCCTTCAGGAACCTTGCATCGCCGCGCCGCTTGACCTGCAACTGGAAAAGGTGGCCGACGCCGGGGATGTCGGGATCGGCGCCGGACTCGCGTTGGACGAAACGCATGGCGATGCCGGTCACCTGCTGCGCCGGATGCTGGGCGAGATGCCTGGCATCGTAGGCGCGGCCGTAGCAGGCCGGGACGTTCGGCTCGGCTGGAAACAGCGCCGCGAGTTCGGGTCCTTCATCGGGGTCGGCGGGCGCGGCCCCCTGCC
>JBATNB010000169.1:0-6446 GCA_049290135.1 Rhizobiaceae bacterium | reverse complement strand
GATCGCCGCCTCGCCGCGTTCGGCTTCGCGGCGCGCCCGCTGGTCGGCTTCGCTGCGGCTGGCGCGAACGGGATCGGGCGCGGCCTCGATGACCACCGGCGTACGCTCGTCGAAGGCCGTCTCGTCGCTTTCGCTTGAAAACAGCGCCGCATCATCGGCGGCGATGTCCTCGTCGGCTTCCAGGCCGCGCCGTTCGGGGATGTCGTCGGCCTGGCCCTTCG
The DNA here is from genome assembly GCA_049290135.1 of Rhizobiaceae bacterium. Lineage (GTDB taxonomy): Bacteria > Pseudomonadota > Alphaproteobacteria > Rhizobiales > Rhizobiaceae > JADJTR01. The sequence goes on along the minus strand of JBATNB010000169.1, from coordinate 6,225 downwards.
CCGGTTCCTTGTTCTCAAGCGCGGTGGAGCGGGCCGCCAGCGGCTTTCTGCGCAGGATGTCGTCCGCCTCGTCGGCGGTCATAGTTCCACGCAATTCCTGCGCGGAGGCGGTGAGCGGCGCGAGCGCCAGCATTGCTGCCATGAGCGCCCTTGCGTTGATGCTGCTTGTCGCCGTCCGTCTCGCCACGCGGGGCTGCCTCCGCGCCGGCGCACCGGCCGGCAATTCTTTGCCAATTGGTAAACGCATATGGTTAAGGGAACCTTTCCCGCCGCTTCGCCCCGGTTGGACAACACGGCGCGAACGGGCTAAGGCGGGCGCAATCAGCAACGGGGCTTATCCAGGTGGACAGCGAGGCAGCAGAAGCGGCGATCGCGTCGGCGATGCGGACCGTGACCACCGAGAAGACGGCCATGGATGCCATGGCCGCCGCCTTCGGCAACGGCCTGGCCGCGCCTTTTGCCAAGGCGGTGTCGCTGATCTCGGCCAGCGCGGGCCGCATCATTGTCACCGGCGTCGGCAAGAGCGGCCACGTGGCGGCGAAGATCGCCTCGACGCTCGCCTCCACCGGTACGCCCGCGTTCTTCGTCCATCCGGTCGAAGCCGTGCACGGCGATCTGGGCATGATTTCCCGCGACGATGTGGTGCTGGCCATGTCCTGGTCAGGCGAGACCGCGGAACTCAAGGGCGTGATCGATTATTCGCGGCGGTTTTCCATTCCGCTGATCGCCGTGACCGCCGGCGTGACGTCCTCGCTGGCCCGCGCCTCCGATGCGGTCCTGGCCTTGCCGCGCGTGGCGGAAGCCTGCCCGCACGGCCTGGCGCCGACGAGTTCGAGCATCATCCAGATGGCGCTGGGCGACTGCCTGGCGATCGCGCTGCTCGAGGCGCGCGGCTTCACGCCCGATCACTTCCGTGCGCTGCATCCCGGCGGCCAGCTCGGGGCAAACCTCACGCTCATCCGCGATGTCATGCATGCGGGCGACAAGGTGCCGCTGGTCGACACGGGAACCGGCATGCGCGAGGCGATCCTGGAAATCTCGGCCAAGGGTTTCGGGTGCGTCGGCGTGGTCGACCGGCTCGGCCGGCTCGCCGGCATCATCACGGATGGCGACCTGCGCCGTCACATCTCCGCCGACCTCCTGTCGATGCCGGTGGACGAGGTAATGACGCACCGTCCGCGAACGGTGACGCCGGACACTCTTGCCTCATCGGCCATGGCGATCATCAATGAGTCGTCGATCACGACGCTTCTCGTGGTCGATGCCGGCCATCCGGTCGGCATCATCCATCTGCATGACCTGCTGAGGATCGGCGTGGCGTGAAGCCTCAGACCGGCTCCACCACCAGTTCGGAATTCTCCACCGCGATCACGCGCACGCGACTTCCGGACCCGGCGTCCGGGCCGCGCACGCGCCACATCGTGTCATCGATGCGGATGCGGCCATAGCCCTCGCGAATCGGTTCGCTCAGCGTCGCGGTGCGCCCGACCAGCTGCGCTTCGCGAAGATTGAGAAGCGGCTGGTCGCTTTCCTCGTTGCGCCCCGACATGATGCGCTTTCCGGCATAGGCCGATGCCAGCGCGAGCGCCAGGAAGACCAGCCACTGCACCTGCCAGACCCAGACCGCGGACCCCCACAACAGCAGCGACAGGACGCCGGTGGCAATCGCCGCGAGGCCGATCCAGAGCAGGAAGATGCCGGGGACGATGATCTCCAGCGTCAACAGGACGAAGCCCAGCACCATCCAGGCCCAAGGCCCAAGTTCGGCAATCGCGCGCTCGATCATGGGTTCAGCCCTCGCCGCCGCCGGTCCGCGGCGGGCGCGAGGCGGAATGCGCCCGCTGGCCCGTCGGCGCTTCGCCGCCGAACACTTCCTTGGCGATGGCGCCGATGCCGCCGAGCGACCCGATGAGCGAAGATGCCTCGATCGGCATCAGCACGATCTTTTGGTTCGGGGCGGAGGCGATCTTGCCGAGCGCCTCGGTGTATTTCTGCGCCACGAAGTAATTGATGGCCTGCACGTCGCCCTTGGCGATGGCGTCGGAAACCATCTGTGTCGCCTTGGCTTCGGCCTCCGCCGCGCGCTCGCGCGCCTCGGCGTCGCGGAAGGCGGCTTCCTTGCGGCCTTCGGCTTCAAGCACCTGGGACTGCTTCTTGCCCTCGGCTTCCAGGATCTGCGCGCGCTTCTCGCGTTCGGCCATCATCTGGCGGGCCATGGAATCGACCAGCTGCTTGGGCGGGTTGATGTCCTTGATCTCGACGCGGGTCATCTTGATGCCCCAGGGGTGGGCGGCGTCATCGACCACCCGCAACAGCCGCTCGTTGATGGCATCGCGGTTCGACAGCAGTTCGTCGAGGTCCATCGAGCCCATGACGGTACGAATGTTGGTCATGGTCAGGTTGAGGATGGCGTTCTGCAGGTTGGCCACCTGATAGGCGGCCTGCGCGGCATTGAGCACCTGGAAGAAGGCGACACCGTCGACGGCCACGGTGGCGTTGTCCTTGGTGATGACCTCCTGGGTGGGGACATCATAGACCTGTTCCATCATGTTCATCTTGGCGCCGATGCGGTCGATGAAGGGCACGATGAGGTTCAGGCCGGGGGTCAGCGACCGGGTGAACCGGCCGAACCGTTCGACGGTGTAATTGAAGCCCTGGGGCACGGTCTTCACGCCTGCGAACAGGACGAGCAGCACAAGGACGACAAGAACGGGAATGAGGATGTCAAAGCCGGTGAACATGGTCGAAGCCCTCCGCAGGTTCGGCGTTGTCGCGTCTATATAAGCACGAATTGTGACGTGTCGTCACAAATGGCCTCTTCTCAGGCCCAGCCGGACAGTTCGCGGCGCACGATTGCCTCGATGACGCCCATGCCGTCGGCGCTGTCGTTGAGGCAGGGGATGTGGGTGAAGTTCGCGCCGCCGGCATGGTGGAAGATCTCGCCGCCTTCGACCGCGATTTCCTCGAGCGTCTCCAGGCAGTCGGAGACGAAGCCGGGATTGAACACGGCGATCGATTTCACCCCGTCGCGGGCCAGCTGCTCGATGGTCTTGTCGGTGTAGGGCTGCAGCCATTCCTCGGGCCCGAAGCGCGACTGGAAGGTCGAGATCAGACGCTTCTCGTCCCAGCCGAGGCGCTGGCGCAGCAGCCGCGTCGTCTTCAGGCACTGGCAGTGATAGGGATCGCCCTTGCGGAAATAGCTTTGCGGTATGCCGTGATAGGAGGCGATGACCACGTCCGGAGCAAATGACAGCGTGGCCAGATGCGCCTCGATCGAACGGGCGAGCGCGTCGATGTAGACCGGTTCGTCATGCCACCAGGGCGCGACGCGGACGGCCGGCTGCCAACGCATGGCCATGAGGGCGCGGAAGAACTCGTCATTCACCGTCGCGGTCGTGGTGGCGGAATATTGCGGATAGAGCGGCACCATGACGATGCGCTCGCAGCCGCGCGCCATCATCGCATCGAGAACGGAGGGAATGGACGGGTTGCCGTAGCGCATGGCCCAGTCGACATCGACGCAGGGCAGATCGGCCAGGGCTTCGGCGAGCTTCAGGCCCTGGCTGCGGGTGAACGTGCGCAGTGGCGATTCGTTGAGCTCGCGATTCCAGATCGAATCATAGGCCGCGCCGGACTTCTTCGGCCGCGTGTTCAGCACGATCCCGTGGAGGATCGGGTACCAGATCGCCTTCGGCCATTCGATGACGCGGGGATCGGACAGGAACTGCCTGAGGTAGCGGCGCATCGAAACCCGGTCGGTGCCATCCGGGGTTCCCAGATTGACCAGGAGCACCCCGGTCTTCTTCGCGGCGACCGCGGGATGTCCGGCGGGAAGCGGGCCGATGGCGCGCGCCGCGGCGGCATCGAGGGGGGACGCAGGCATGGCGGGTCACTCCGTCAGGCAAATCGAAGGCCCGCCCGGGGTGCCGGGCGGGCCTGATCGGTGGGCAGGGCGTTACTTGGCCGGAACGGTGAGCGGGGCACCGACCTCGAGCCGGTTCGGATCGTAGCCCGGATTGGCGTCCTTGAGCTTCGGCCACATGGTCTTGTCGCCGAAGAACTCGCCGGCGAGGTTCCAGTAATTGTCGCCCTTCTTGATGACGTAACCGGCCGCGGCCTTCGCCTCGGCTTCCGCCTTGGCCTTGTCCTCGGCCTCCTTGGCGGCGCGCGCCGCGGCGGCCTTGGAGATGGCGTCGTCCACCTTGGCGGCGGATTCGGCCGCCTGCTGCTTCAGGGCGTCGTCGACATTCACCTTCGGCGGGCCGTCAAGCGTCATAGCCGGGGCGGGCACGCCGGTTGCCGCCGCCGGCTTCTGCTCGGCGGGCTTCTCCTCGGCGGTCGGCTCCGGCTTGAAATCGGCCGGGGTGACGTCGTTGACGCGGCCCTCGATCCTCGGCTGATAGGGCTTGTTGGCGGCGATGTAATCGGCCACCACGCCTTCAAGGTTCGGGCCGAAATCGTAGGCGTTCTGCGCATTGTCCTTGAACAGGCTGTAGCCGTCGCCGCCGGCGCGCATGAAGTTGTTGGACACGACGCCATAGACCTTGGCGGGATCGATCGGCGCCCAGGCGTCGCCGTCCTTCACCTCGACCGACTTGACGCGACCTTCGTTCGGCTTCACCGACCGGTCGAACGAATAGCGCAGCCCCGCGACCTGCGGGAACTTGCCCTTGCCGCCCTCGACCTCCGACACGCCGCCTTCGAGCGAGGCGACGATGTCCTTGCCGGTCAGCTGGAACGTGGCCAGCGTGTTCTGGAACGGCAGCACGGTCAGCACTTCGCCCATCGTGACTTCGCCGGCGTCGATGGAGGCGCGCAGTCCGCCGCCGTTCTGGATGGCGATGGAAATCCCCTGGTCCTTGACACGGTCGAGGATCGCGTCGGACACGAGGTTGCCCATCTCGCATTCGCGGGCGCGGCAATTGTCACGGCTGCCGTCGATCGGACCGGCGGATTCGCCCACGACTTTGGCCTTGAGTTCCTCCAGCGGCATGGCCAGTTCGGCCACGCGCGCCGTGATCGCGGCATCCGGCTCGAACGTCTTGTCGATCAGGATCGGATCGCCGGCCGCCGCCGTGACGACGCCATTGTCATCGAAGGTCACGTTCAGTTCGCCGAGATATTTCGAGTAGGACCCGGCCTGGACCACCGGCACCGCGGCGCCGCCCGGATTGTCCACCATCGTCGGATAGGGCCCTTCGGCCTTGTCGTTGTTGTTGGCCAGGAACGTGTGCGAATGGCCGCCGACCACCACGTCGATGCCGGGAATCTTGGCGATGGCCGCGACATCGCGCGGATAGCCGACGTGCGACAGCGCGATGATCTTGTTGACACCCATCGCGGAGAGTTCGGCGATCGCGGCCGTCATCGCCTCGACATCGTCGGTGATGGCGATCTCCGGTCCGGGCGAAGAGATTTCCACGGTATCGTTGGCGACGGCCGAGACGATGCCGATCTGCTGGCCACCGACCTCCAGGACGACATAGGGCTTGACGCGGAACGTCAGCAGGGACTTCAGCGTCGGCTTCACATTGGCGCCAAGGACCGGGTAGCCCGCCTTGTTCATGAAGTCGCGCAGCGCCGGCTCGCCATCGTCGAATTCATGGTTGCCGATGGCCATGGCATCGAAGCCCATGAGGTTGAGAAGCTCGGCTTCGGCCTGGCCCTTGTAATGGGTGTAGAACAGCGAGCCCTGGAAATTGTCGCCGGCGTTGAGCGTGAGCAGGTTCTTGCCCTCGTTCTTCTTGCGCGTGGCCTCGATGGCCACCTTCATGCGCGCCGCGCCGCCAAAACACTCGCCCTTGCCTTCCTCCTCGGCCGAGCAGGTGGACTCGAACCGGTTGATCGCCTCGATGCGGCTGTGCCAGTCGTTGATGTGCAGGATCGTCAGATTGTAGTCGGCGAACGAAGGGACGGCGGTGAAGGCGAGGGCCGATGCCGAAACGGCAAGAGCGGCGGCGAGTTTCTTCATGACAATCTCCCGGGTACGGCGGTATCGGCGCGGGTTTGCCCGCGTTTCATGACAAACCAATGGCGAATAGAATCCACCGGAGCGCGCGCGAGGCAAGCAAAATCGCGCCGGCGCCGGCGTCATTTGGCGTAGTCGCGCTCGTCGGCGATGATTTTGCCGTCGTTCGGCAGCGATCCCGCCGGCACGATCTGGACCGCGGCGCCGAGTCCGGTGACTTCCCGCACCGTCGCGGCGATGGCGGCGAGGTCCGGCAC
>JBATNB010000168.1:0-3399 GCA_049290135.1 Rhizobiaceae bacterium | reverse complement strand
AAGCTCGGCTCGCCCTTGCCTGCACGGTCACGGACCGCCTGCTTCACTTCTTGACCTCGATGGCGCCGGCCGGGCCGACGGCCATGATGTTGGGATCGACCGCGAACAGCCGCGCGGCGATGGCCCGCACCTGGTCGGCGGTCACCGCGTTGATCAGCGCCTCGCGCTCGTCGAGATAGGTGCGCGGCAGGCCGATGAGCTGCAATTCGACCAGCGTGCGGGCGATCTTGGTCGAGCTCGACAGGTTGGCGATGGCATAGGACCCGATGATGTTCTTCTTGGCGTCGGCCAGTTCCTTCTCGGTGACGCCGTCGCGGGCGATCTTCGCGGCCTCGTCCAGGATGATCGCGATCGTCTCGGCGGCACGGTCGGCCCGCGTCGCGGTCGAGACCAGCAGCAGCGACGAGTAGCGCTGGTCGGCGATGCCCGAATCGACGCCATAGGCCAGGCCGCGCTTCTCGCGCACCTCGTTGAACAGGCGCGAGGAGAAGGTGCCGCCGCCGAAGATGTGGTTCATGACGAAGGCCGCCATGAAGTCCGGGTCCGCCCTGTCGATGCCCGGCCATGCCATGGTGATGCTGGTCTGCGGCGTGGCGGCGTCAACTTCGATGCGCCCGCCGAATTTGGTGTCGGCCTCGGCGATGGCGGCGACGTCGGAACGCTCCGGCAGATGCCCGAACACACGGTCGAGCGCCGCGGCCAGCGCATCGCCGTCGATGTCGCCGACAACGGCGACGACGAGGTTCGCGCGCGAGAACAGGCGCGCCAGCCCGGCGCGCAGATCGTCGGTCGAGATCGCGCCGAGCGAGTCCGTCGTGCCGTCGTCGTCGCGGCCATAGGGGTGGTCGCCGTAGAGGTGGGCGCGCCAGCGCCGCCCGGCTTCGGTGTTGGGATCGCGCGCCTTCGATTCGATGCCGGCGATCAGCTGCGTGCGCATGCGCTCGACCGCTTCGCTGTCATAGCGCGGCGCGCTCACGGCAAGGGCGAGGAGTTCGAGGCCGCTGTCGAGATCGTCCGAGAGCACGCGGAACGAGCCGTAGAGCGCGTCGCGCTTGGCGTCGAAGCTCATTTCGATGCCGACCTCGTCCTGCTTTTCCTGGAAGGCATCGGAATCGAGATCGCCGGCCCCTTCGTCGAACAGGGTGGACATCAGGCTTGCCAGCCCTTCCCGGCCGGCGGGATCGAGATTGGCACCGCCCTGGAGGGCGAAGCGCACCGTGACGATCGGCAGCGTGTGATCCTCGACGAACCAGGCGCGAACGCCCTTCGGCGACACGATCTCGCGAATGTCCATCGCGGTGGCGACCAGCGGCGCCAGCGCCAGGAGCACGAACGCGGCGGCGACGACGCGCGCGAAGCGGCCGGCAGCGGCGAAGCCGCGAACAAGGGTGGCGTTCATTTCGATCCCTCCGCTGCCGGAAGCAGCGTCCCGGTGGTCGATTTGGCGTAGTCGAGCCAGGCGATCGCGGCGGCTTTCACCTGCTCGGCGGTGACCGCTTCGATGCGATCCGGCCAGGTCTCGATTTCCTCCACCGTGCCGCCGACGGCCAGCGTGGCGCCATAGATGCGGGCCATGCTCGACTGGTCGTCGCGGGCAAAGATCGTCGACCGCACGAAACGCTTCTTGGCGGCGGCGAGTTCGGCGTCGGTGACGCCGTCGCTGGCGAGCTTCTCGACCTGACGACGAACTGCCGCCTCCACGGCGGCGATCTCGGTGCCGGCGGCCGGCGCGCCGTAAAGGCCGAAGGTGCCGTAGTCGAGGCCTTCGCCCTGGAAATAGGCGCCGACCGAGGTGGCGATCCCGTCCTTGACCACGAGCTCCTGATAAAGGCGGCTGCGGATGTTGCCGCCGAGGATCTCGGCCAGAAGGTCGAGCGCCTCGCCCTCGCCGCCTTCGTCGTTCCGGTAGGAAGGCGTCACCCACAGCGTGCGGAACATGGGTAGCGAAACGCGCGGATCGGCAAGCGTCACGGTGCGCGCGGTGTTCTGTTCCGGTTCGCGCGGCCGGGTGCGCGCCGGCAGGTCGGGGCCCTTGCCCAGCAGGCCGTAGGTGGCCTTCGCCTCGGCAAGCACGGCGTCCGGATCGACATCGCCGGCGACGACGACGATGGCGTTGTTCGGCGCGTAGTAGCGCTCGTAGAACGAGACCGCGTCGGCGCGATTGAGTTGTTCGATCTCCTGGTTCCAGCCGATGACGGGAATGCGGTAGGGATGGTTCTGGTAGAGCGTGGCGTCGAGTTCCTCGTCGAGCACGGCCTCGGGCCGGTTGTCGACGCGCATGCGCCGCTCTTCCAGGATCACGTCGCGTTCCGGCACGATCACCTCGTCGGTCAGCACCAGATTGCGCATGCGGTCGGATTCGAACGCCATCATCTCGGCGAGCGCCGATGGCGCCACCTCCTGGTAGTAGGCGGTGTAGTCATAGGAGGTGAAGGCGTTCTCCTCGCCGCCGACCGCGGCCACGGCCGCCGAAAACACCCCCGGTCCATGGGTGCTGGTGCCCTTGAACATCAGATGCTCGAAGAAATGCGCGATTCCCGACTTTCCGGCATCCTCGTCGGCGCTGCCGATCCGGTACCAGACCATGTGGGTGACCACGGGCGCGCGCCGGTCGGGAATGACGACAAGCCGCAGTCCATTGTCGAGGCTGAACTCGCTGACGGCAAAGCCCTCGGCCCGCGCCGTCGGGCCGGCCAGCGCCAGCGCCAGCGACACGGCCGGCCATCCGAGCCAGGCCCATCGGCGCAAATATCTCTTCATCCCCGCGCTCCCATGCGAATCGAGCGGTCCATCAAACCGGTTTCCAAGGCGATTCCAAGGCCGCCTCAACCCGCGGCGACCAGGAAACGCAGAACAGACTGGCCATAATGGCGCTCATCGGCCAGGCGGAAGGCGGCGCCCGGATCGAATGGCGCGCCTTCGGCCTCCTCCACCACGCACAAGGCGCCGGGCTTCAGCCACGCGCCTTTGGCGGCGGCGGCGAGCGCGCGGGTGGCCAGGCCCTGTCCGTAGGGCGGATCGGCAAACAGCAGATCGAAGGGCTGCAGGGTTCCGGCCTCGCCGAGATCGGTCGCGTCGCGCCGATAGATGCGGGTTCGTCCGGTCAGGCCGAAGGCCTCGACATTGGTGCGGATCAAGCCGCGCGATTCGGCCGACTGGTCGACGAACAGGCAGAACGACGCGCCGCGCGACAGCGATTCCAGCCCGAGCGCCCCCGTGCCGGCGAAGAGATCGATGACGCGGGCGCCCGAAAGCGCGTCGGGGAAGGCATGGGCGAGAATGTTGAACATCGCCTCGCGCGCCCGATCGGTGGTCGGGCGGATGGCCATGCCGGATGGCGTGGCCAGGGCCCGTCCGCGCAGATCACCGCCGACGATCCGCACCGCGCCCGCCCTTGCG